>NZ_JBHWVM010000010.1:0-134680 GCF_042736805.1 Streptomyces sp. NPDC060031 | reverse complement strand
GGCCGGCGTGCCACGCAGCGGCACGCCGGCCTCCGCGGGCGGACAGCACCAGCCACGTCCAGCCTCGCCGGCGTTTGAGGCGCGGGGCCCGGGGCGGAGCACCGGCAGCGGACCCGCGGACGAAGCGGCCACCGGCGTGCCCGCGGCCGCGCTGGTCGGCGGCGACGCCGAAGCGCGGCGGGCCGTGGGATGGATCCTGCGGGACCACTTCGTGGTCGGGACCCTCGAAGAGGCCGAGGCACTCGTCGCGGAGCGGCCCGACGCGGTGGCCGTGACCGTGGAGGGGGACGTACTCGGGGCGCATCTCGCGCACGGCGGCTCCGCGGCGGTGCCCAGCCTGATCGAGGTACAGGCCGCCGTCGACGAGGCGGCCGCAGAGCTGGCCCGGCTCGACGGGCACTGCGTGGAACTGGACGGGGCGAAGCAGGCGGCCGAGGCCCGCCGCGCCCACTGCGCGGCGCGCGTGGAGGAGCTCGGCGAACGCCGCCGCGCCGCCGAGCAGGCCCGCGCCGGGGTCGCCCAGCAGCTCGGACGCCTCGCCGGGCAGGCCAAGGGGGCCGCGGGCGAGGCCGAGCGCTGCACCACGGCCGCGGCCAAGGCACAGGACGCGCTGGAGCAGGCCCTGGCCGAGGTGGAGGAGTGCGCGCAGCGGCTCGAGGTGGCGCAGGAGATGCCGGTCGAGGAGGAGCCGGACACCTCCCGGCGCGAGCGTCTCGCCGCCGACGGGGCCAACGCGCGCCAGACCGAGATGGAGGCGCGGCTGCAGCTGCGCACCCACGAGGAGCGGGTCAAGGCTCTGGCCGGACGCGCCGACGCACTCGACCGCGGAGCCCGCGCGGAGCGGGAGTCGCGCGCCCGCGCCGAGCGGCGCCGGAACCGGCTGCGGCACGAGGCGCAGGTGGCCCGGGCCGTGGCGGACGGCGCCGGGCAACTGCTCGCGCACGTGGAGGTGTCCCTGAGCCGGGCCGAACAGGAGCGGGCCGCCGCCGAGTACGCCAAGGGGCTGCGCGAGCGCGAACTGACCGAGGCCCGGGGCCGCGGCCGCGACCTCAAGGGCGAGCTCGACAAGCTCACCGACTCCGTCCACCGCGGCGAGGTGCTCGGCGCCGAGAAGCGGCTGCGCATCGAGCAGGTCGAGGGCCGCGCCCTGGAGGAGTTCGGGATGGAGGCGGCCGGCCTGGTCGCCGAGTACGGGCCCGACCAGCCGGTGCCGCCCTCCCCGCCCGCCGAGGGCGAAGCACTGCCCGAGGACCCGGAACATCCGCGCAACCGTCCCGGCCCCTTCGTACGGGCCCAGCAGGAGAAGCGGTTGAAGGCGGCCGAGCGCGCGTACCAGCAGCTCGGCAAGGTCAACCCGCTCGCCCTGGAGGAGTTCGCGGCCCTGGAGGAGCGCCACCAGTTCCTCAGCGAGCAGTTGGAGGACCTGCGCAAGACCCGGGCCGACCTCCTTCAGGTCGTGAAGGAGGTCGACGAGCGCGTCGAGCAGGTCTTCACCGAGGCATACCGGGACACGGCCCGCGAGTTCGAGGGGGTGTTCTCGCGGCTCTTCCCCGGCGGCGAGGGCCGGCTGATCCTGACCGACCCCGACAACATGCTGGCCACCGGCGTGGACGTCGAGGCCCGCCCGCCCGGCAAGAAGGTCAAGCGGCTCTCGCTGCTCTCCGGCGGCGAGCGCTCCCTGACCGCCGTGGCGCTGCTGGTCTCGATCTTCAAGGCCCGGCCCAGCCCGTTCTACGTGATGGACGAGGTGGAGGCCGCGCTCGACGACACCAACCTGCAGCGGCTGATCCGGATCATGGAGGAGCTCCAGGAGAGCTCGCAGCTCATCGTCATCACCCATCAGAAGCGGACGATGGAGGTCGCCGACGCGCTCTACGGCGTTTCCATGCAGGGCGACGGTGTCTCGAAGGTCATCAGCCAGCGACTCCGCTGACCCGATTACATTCAAGAAGTGAACTCAGATGAGGTCGTTTCTGGCTTACATGAACTTCACACGCCCTCTTGACTTCACGAAATGAACGCATAGGCTCGCTCCGCTGTCTCCCGCCTTCGGGTGGTGCCCGATCTTGAACTGTGCGCCACTGGTAGGACGGACGAAACCCCCACGGAGCACACCTTGACCAGCAGCACAGCGAACGTCCCCGCGGCAGGCGGTGGCCGGGCGGCACACCCCGAGCACCTCGGGCACGTCATCTTCATCACCGCGGCCGCGGCCATGGGCGGATTCCTCTTCGGCTACGACAGCTCCGTCATCAACGGCGCCGTCGTCGCGATCCAGGACCGCTTCGACGTCGGCCCCGCCGTCCTCGCCCAGGTGATCGCCGCCGCGCTGATCGGCTGTGCGTTCGGCGCCGCCACCGCGGGCCGCATCGCCGACCGGATCGGCCGCATCCGCTGCATGCAGATCGCCGCCGTCCTCTTCACGGCGAGCGCCATCGGTTCGGCCCTCCCCTTCGCCCTCTGGGACCTGGCCATGTGGCGGGTCGTCGGCGGCTTCGGCATCGGCATGGCCTCCGTCATCGGACCGGCCTACATCGCCGAGGTCTCCCCGCCCGCGTACCGCGGCCGGCTCGCCTCCTTCCAGCAGGCGGCGATCGTCATCGGCATCGCCGTCTCCCAGCTCGTCAACTGGGGGATCCTGAACCTCGCCGACGGCGACCAGCGCGGCGAGATCGGCGGCCTGGAAGCCTGGCAGTGGATGCTCGGCGTCATGGTCGTTCCGGCCGCGCTCTACGGGCTGATGTCCTTCGTCATCCCGGAGTCCCCCCGCTTCCTGGTCTCCGTCGGCCGCAACGACGAGGCCAAGAAGGTGCTCGGCGAGGTCGAGGGTTCGCAAGTGGACCTCGAAGAGCGCGTCGCCGAGATCGAGCACGCCATGCGCTCCGAGCACAAGTCCACCTTCAAGGACCTGCTCGGCGGGCGCTTCGGCTTCCTGCCCATCGTCTGGGTCGGCATCGGCCTGTCGTTGTTCCAGCAGCTCGTCGGCATCAACGTGATCTTCTACTACAGCTCCTCGCTGTGGCAGTCCGTCGGCATCGACCCGAGCGCCTCGTTCCTGTACTCCTTCGAGACCTCGGTCGTGAACATCATCGGCACGGTGATCGCAATGATCTTCGTGGACCGGATCGGCCGCAAGCCGCTGGCCCTCATCGGCTCGGCCGGCATGGCGATCTCGCTGGGGCTCGCCGCCTGGGCGTTCTCCTTCAAGTCCGGGGCCGGTGACGACATCGCCCTGCCGCACGCCCAGGGCATCGTGGCCCTGGTCGCCGCCAACTGCTTCGTGCTCTTCTTCGCCCTGTCCTGGGGCGTGGTGGTCTGGGTGCTGCTCGGCGAGATGTTCCCGGGCCGCATCCGCGCCGCGGCCCTCGGCGTCGCCGCGGCCGCCCAGTGGATCGCCAACTGGGTCATCACCGTGTCGTTCCCGAGCCTCTCGGACTGGAACCTCTCCGGCGCGTACGTCATCTACACGGTCTTCGCCCTGCTCTCGATCCCCTTCATCCTCAAGTGGGTGCCGGAGACCAAGGGCAAGGCGCTGGAGGAGATGGGGTAACCATCCCCGCCACCACCCCTCTCCTCGATACTGCCCCGGCTCAGTCCTTGAGCCGGGGCAGTACCTGTTCGCACAGCAGGTGCAGGCTCCGCCAGCCCTCGTCGACCGGCATCCCGCCGCACAGCGGGTGCAGGACCAGGTTCCCGGCCTCGCCGGCGCCGCGGGCGTACGCGACCGCCTCGTCCGGGGTGAGGATGCGGTACACCCCCTCCGCGCGCAGTTCCGCCACCGAGCGGGCGCCGGACCGCACGGCGCTGCGGATGTCCTTGGACTGCCAGGACGCGTACGTGCCCGCCTCGTGCAGGAAGCGCTCGCCGTGCTCGGCCCACGCCCGGTCCGGATCCTCGGCGATGTGCAGCAGCGGGGTCTCGGCCGCCGGCATCATGCAGAAGCCCTCGGTGCCGTACTCCGCGAGCTTCGCGTTGTAGTAGGCCTCCAGCTCCGGCAGGTGCGCGCTCGGGAAGAAGGGCAGCCCCAGCCGGGCCGCGCGCCGGGCCGCCGCCTGCGAGCTGCCGCCGACCAGGAGCATCGGGTGCGGCCGGGTGAACGGCCGCGGGGTGACCCGTACCGTACGGCCGCGGAACTCGAACGGCTCGCCGGTCCACGCCTTCAGCAGGGTCTCCAGCAGCTCGTCCTGGAGCCGCCCGCGCCGGCCCCACTCCACGCCGTGCTGCTCGTACTCCGCGGGCCGGTAGCCGATGCCCGCGACCGTGACGAGGCGGCCGCCGCTCAGCAGGTCCAGGACGGCGACGTCCTCGGCGACCTTGAGGGGGTCGTACAGCGGGCCGATGATCGCCGAGACGGTGACCGCGATCCGGCGGGTGGCGCCGAAGACCGCGCCCGCGAAGGCGAACGGCGAGGGCAGCCAGTTGTTGTCGGTGCCGTGGTGCTCTTCGGTCTGGATGGTGTCGATCCCGCGGTCGTCCGCGTACCTGGCCATCTCCAGGGCCGCCCTGTACCGGGCGGAGAGGCTCTCGGGGGTGCCGTTCGGGTCGACGAGATTGAACCGGGCCACGGTGATGGGCATGAAGGAGTCCCCCTTCGCCGGATGTGGGTGCGCGGGCGAAGGGGGACGTTAGCTGACGTGGCGTCAGTTGGACAGGGATCCGGCGAGCTCGCGCTCCTCGGCGGGCGCCGGCGCGGCCGTGCGCGGCAGTACGGCGTACAGGGCGGCCGAGGTGAGGATGCCGGCCGCCCAGCCCAGGCCGTTCTGCCCGATCCAGGTGGTGGCGAGCGGCCCGCTGAACCAGTCCACCTTCGTGAACATCGTGCCCACCACCAGGGCCAGGCCCCAGGCGGTCATGGCCTGCCAGGCGAAGCCGCCCTTGTACCAGTAGGCGCTGGTCCGCGTGGTGTCCAGCAGTGCGGGGCCGTCGTAGGAGGTGCGGCGCAGCATGTCCACGCCGAAGACGCCGATCCAGGCGGAGAAGGCCACGGCCAGCAGGGTCAGGAAGGAGATGAACGAGCCGAAGAAGCTGGTCGCGACCACCATCAGCAGGAAGCCGAAGACCAGGCTGATGACGGCGTTGACGCTGACCGCCGCGGCACGCGAGACCTTGATGCCCAGGGTCTGCGCGGTGAAGCCGGCCGAGTACATGGACATCGAGTTGATGAGCAGCATGCCGACGAGCGCGATGAGCAGGTACGGGACCGCGATCCAGGTCGGCAGCAGCTCGCCGATGAAGGAGACCGGGTCCTGCGCGCTGGCCAGGTCGGGCGTCCCGACGGCCATGACCGCGCCCATCAGCACCATCGGCAGGACCACGATGCCCGCCCCGCCGATGGTGGCGCCGACCATGCCCTTGGAGGAGGCGGTGCGCGGCAGGTAGCGGGTGAAGTCCGGGCCGGACGGCACCCAGCTGATGCCGCCGGCGGCGATGGTGCCGATGCCCGCGATCATCATCGCGGTGGAGCCGGCGGGCTTGCCGAAGACGGCGGACCAGTCGGTCTCGACGATCAGGTAGCCCAGCACGAGCACGCTGAAGGCGCCGAAGAGGTACGTCGACCACTTGGAGCAGACGCGCAGCGCGTTGATGCCGAGCCCCGAGACCAGGAAGGTGCAGCCGACGAAGAAGAGCAGCGTGACGACGATCAGGGTGGTGTTCTTGCCGATGCCGAAGACCAGGTCGAGGACGGTCAGGACGGCGTAGGCGCCGCTGACCGCGTTGATGGTCTCCCAGCCCCACCGGGCGACCCAGATCAGCGTGCCGGGGAAGAGGTTGCCGCGCTGGCCGAAGACGGCCCGGGAGAGCGCCATGCCGGGGGCGCCGCCGCGCTTGCCCGCGATGGAGATCAGGCCGACGATCCCGTACGAGATGACGGGCGCGACGATCGCGACGACGAGCACCTGCCAGATGTTCAGCTTGTTCGAGATGACCAGGCCGGCGCCCATGGTCAGCAGCAGCACGCTGATGTTGGCGGCGACCCAGGTCGGCACGAGCTCGCGCACCCGGCCGCGCCGCTCGCTGTCCGGGACGGGCTCCAGGCCGCGGGTCTCGACGGCGGTCTCTGTCGCGATCGCGCCGTCGGCGGGCTCGGCAGGCATGCGGTACTCCGTGGGGGCGTGGGGGGCGGAAGGCGACCATCATCGTAGATTTACCGCTAAAACCACAAATAGAGGCGTAATGCCTTGTGTGATGATCCAAGAGGCAGGGACTGTCGCGGCTCACCGCTCGGGCCGCGACAGCCCCTGGGCGCTCAGCGCCGACCACGCCCTTGCCGGCCTGCCTACCGATACAGGGGGTGACACAAGGCCCCGCCCGGGAAACGAAGTGCCGTGGGTCAGGTCGCGCATACTGGCTGGGTTATGGAAATCCTCATCCTTGCCGTAGTCATCGCCCTGGTCGCGGTCGGCGCGATCAGCGGGCTCGTGGTCAGCAGCCGCAAGAAGAAGCAGCTGCCGCCCTCGGCACCGTCGAGCACGCCGACCATCACTGCCCCGCCCGCCGAACCGCAGGTGGGGGAGGACGCCGCACCGACGGCGCAAGAGCCGCGCCGCACGATCGAGGAGGTCGCCCTCCCCGACGCGGAGACGGCCCTCGAATCCCCGGTCGCCGTCGAGGATCCCGTGGTCGAGGCCCCGCCCGCGCCCGAGATCGAGGTGCCCGAGCCCACGGCCGGCCGCCTGGTCCGGCTGCGCGCCCGCCTCGCCCGGTCGCAGAACTCGCTGGGCAAGGGGCTGCTCACGCTGCTCTCCCGCGAGCACCTCGACGAGGACACCTGGGAGGAGATCGAGGAGACCCTCCTCATCGCCGACGTCGGTGTCGCGCCGACCCACGAGCTGGTCGAGCGGCTGCGCGAGCGGGTCAAGGTGCTCGGCACCCGCACGCCCACCGAGCTGCGCACGCTGCTGAAGGAGGAGCTGCTGACCCTGCTCGGCACCGACTTCGACCGCGCCGTGAAGACCGAGAGCGGCGTCGACACCCCCGCCGTCGTGATGGTCGTCGGCGTCAACGGCACCGGCAAGACCACCACCACCGGCAAGCTCGCCCGCGTGCTCGTCGCCGACGGCCGCAGCGTGGTGCTCGGCGCGGCCGACACCTTCCGTGCCGCCGCCGCCGACCAGCTCCAGACCTGGGGCGACCGGGTCGGCGCGCGCACCGTGCGCGGTCCCGAGGGCGGCGACCCCGCCTCGATCGCCTACGACGCGGTCAAGGAGGGCATCGCCGAGGGCGCCGACGTGGTGCTCATCGACACCGCCGGCCGCCTGCACACCAAGACCGGCCTCATGGACGAGCTCGGCAAGGTCAAGCGCGTCGTGGAGAAGCACGGCCCGCTGGACGAGATCCTGCTGGTCCTGGACGCCACCACCGGGCAGAACGGCCTGACCCAGGCCCGCGTCTTCGCCGAGGTCGTGGACATCACCGGCATCGTGCTGACCAAGCTCGACGGCACCGCCAAGGGCGGCATCGTCGTCGCCGTCCAGCGTGAGCTGGGCGTCCCGGTCAAGCTCGTCGGCCTGGGCGAGGGCGCCGACGACCTGGCCCCCTTCGAGCCGGAGGCGTTCGTCGACGCCCTGATCGGCGACTGACCCGCGAGATCCGTACGTCGACCCGTGCCCCCGCGGTCCCACGGACCCGGGGGCACGGGCGTGTGCGGAGCTACGCGCCGCGCAGGCGGTGGCAGAGGTAGGCGAGCGTGCCCAGCAGCAGCCGGGCCTGCGGCGGATCCCCGGCGCAGTCCAGCGCGGGCGGCCGCAGCCAGCTCACCGGCCCGAGCCCCGCGAAGTCGGACGGCGGCGCCGTCAGGTAGGACCCCTGGCCCAGCGCCCGCAGGTCGAGGTCCGCGTCGTCCCAGCCCATCCGGTACAGCAGCTGAGGAAGCCCGGCGGCCGCGCCCGGGGCCACGAAGAACTGGGCCCGGCCGTCCGGGGTGGCGGTGACGGGCCCGAGCGGCAGGCCCATCCGCTCCAGCCGGACCAGGGCCCGGCGCCCCGCCTCCGCGGAGACCTCGATGACGTCGAAGGTGCGGCCGACGGGGAGCAGCACCGCCGCGCCGGGGTACTCGCCCCAGGTCTCGGCGACCTCGTCGAGGGTGGCTCCGGCCGGGACCGTCGGCGCGAGGGCCAGCGGATGCGCTCCCGGCGCACTGCAGCCCGTATGACCGCAGGAGCAGTCGCGGGCGGGGGCGGCGGCGCGCGCTCCGGGGACCGCGTCCCAGCCCCACAGTCCGGTGTACTCCGCCACCGCCGTACAGTCCGACGTCCGTCCGCGGCGCCGGGCGCCGGTGCGGAACTCCTTGGTGCCGCGGCTGCCGCCGATCGTGAAGCCCATGCCCATGCCCCCTCCAACGGGTCGGACGCGCCGGTGGTTACGACCTCGGCGGGACGGGATCGGGACGTGATGCGGTGCGGCCGCGGGCCTGTCGCCCGGCGCACTCCTCGCCGCGCGCGCCCCGAGCGCACTCCAGTCCAACCATTCCGTTTTCGCCTTCGTGTCAAGTGAATCGCGCCTGGCCGCTGGCGAGTTCATTCGAAGGGGTGGCGAATGGTGGCGTTTCTGGAATCAACCTCGCCGAGGGGGTGATCGTAGGATTACTTTCGGTGCACGAAGCTCGAAGGCGGACCCGTCCATGGGTATGCCGGAGGCAAATTGTGGAGGACCTGTGAAGGTCCGGGACGGCGCTTGCCGCCCCCGCCAGGGTTTCGTTGAAGAGGCTGACGGATGGGGGCGTTCCAGTGAGCGGCAGCGGCGCAAGCGGAACGAGTGCTGAGTCCGGGATGTCGTCCCCGCCGCAAGCTCCGCCCGAAGCCGGCCGCAACGAACAGCTCACGTCGTGGTTCGTCCGCAGCGGCTGGTCCAAGGGCGAGCTCGCCCGCCAGGTCAACCGCCGGGCCCGCCAGATGGGCGCCCACCACATCAGCACCGACACCTCCCGGGTGCGCCGCTGGCTCGACGGCGAACAGCCCCGCGAGCCCGTTCCGCGGATCCTGTCCGAGCTCTTCTCCGAGCGCTTCGGCTCCGTGGTCGCCATCGAGCAGCTCGGCCTGCGCACCGCGCACCAGACCCCCTCCGTCTCCGGCGTGGACCTGCCCTGGGCCGGACCGCAGACCGTCGAGCTGCTCAGCGAGTTCTCCCGCAGCGACTTGATGCTGGCCCGCCGCGGCTTCCTCGGGACCTCCCTCGCCCTCTCCGCCGGCCCCGCCCTCATCGAGCCCATGCAGCGCTGGCTCGTCCCGGCCCCGGCCGCCGACCCGAAACCGCGCGAGGCGGGGCCGACGGGCGCCCTCGCGGGCCACCGGCCGCCCAGACTCTCCGAACCGGAGCTCGACCTCCTCGAGGCGACCACCGTGATGTTCCGCCAGTGGGACGCGCAGTGCGGCGGAGGGCTGCGCCGCAAGGCCGTCGTCGGGCAGCTCCACGAGGTCACCGACCTGCTCCAGGAGAACCACCCGGCCCCCGCCATGAAGCGGCTCTTCAAGGTCGCCGCCGAGCTCGCGGAGCTGGCCGGCTGGATGAGCTACGACATCGGCCTGCACCCCACCGCGCAGAAGTACTTCGTACTCGCCCTGCACGCGGCCAAGGAGGGCGGTGACAAGCCGCTGGGCTCCTACATCCTCTCCGGCATGAGCCGCCAGATGATCCACCTCGGCCGCCCCGAGGACGCCCTGGAGCTCATCCACCTCGCCCAGTACGGCAGCCGCGACTGCGCCGGCCCGCGCACCCAGGCCATGCTGTATGCGATGGAGGCCCGCGCCTACGCCAACATGGGCCAGCCCAGCCGCTGCAAGCGGGCCGTGCGGATGGCCGAGGACACCTTCGGCGACGTGGGCCTCGGCGGCGAGCCCGAGCCCGACTGGATCCGCTTCTTCTCCGAGGCCGAGCTCAACGGCGAGAACTCCCACTCGTACCGGGATCTGGCCTACGTCGCCGGGCGCAGCCCCATGTACGCCTCCCTCGCCGAGCCGGTCATGGAGCGGGCCGTCGAGCTCTTCGAGAAGGACGAGGAGCACCAGCGCTCGTACGCCCTCAACCTCATCGGCATGGCCACCGTGCACCTGCTCCAGCGCGAACCCGAGCAGGCCACCGTCCTCGTCGGCCGCGCCCTCGACGTGGCGGGAAAGGTACGGTCCGAGCGCGTCAACACCCGACTGCGCAAGACCGTGGACGCCGCCGCGCGTGAGTACGGCGACGTGGCCGACGTGGTCCGGCTGACCGACCACCTCGCCTCCCGGCTCCCCGAAGCCGCGGAGGCCGTCTGACGGCCCCGAGGGCCGCTCCCCAAGGCCCCGGCCGCGGCAGTCACCCTCAGGTCCGATCAGGCTCCCCCAGTCAGGTCACCCGGGTACCCGCCGCGGCCGGTCTTCATGAACCACTCGTTCATGGACGCGTAACACGCCAGACCTCTTCGTCACGCATGCGAAACACCGAGCGGCGCCGCCGGAAACCGGCCTGCGCGAATCTCAGGGCCATTAACCGGCCAGCCCCCCACCCGGCCGGATCGCTTAACGCCGCTCAGGTTTTCACGATCGCCCGCACGCGAACGTACCGACGACGAGGAGACGCCGATGGCATCAGCCATCACGACCCTCGCGGCAGACGCCCCGACGCTGTCTGCCGCGAACACCGGGTTCATGCTCATCTGCTCCGCCCTGGTCATGCTGATGACCCCGGGCCTCGCCTTCTTCTACGGAGGCATGGTCCGCGTCAAGAGCAGTCTCAACATGCTCATGATGAGCTTCATCAGCCTCGGGATCGTCACGATCCTGTGGGTCCTCTACGGCTTCAGCCTCGCCTTCGGCACCGACTCCGGCTCCCTCATCGGCTGGAACTCCGACTACGTCGGCCTCAGCGGCATCGGCATCACCGAGCTCTGGGACGGCTACACCATCCCGGTCTACGTCTTCGCCGTCTTCCAGCTGATGTTCGCCGTCATCACCCCCGCCCTGATAAGCGGTGCGCTGGCCGACCGCGTGAAGTTCAGCGCCTGGGTCCTGTTCATCACCCTCTGGGTCACCATCGTCTACTTCCCCGTCGCCCACTGGGTCTGGGGCGCCGGCGGCTGGCTCTTCGAGCTCGGCGTCATCGACTTCGCGGGCGGCACCGCCGTCCACATCAACGCGGGCGCCGCGGCCCTCGGCGTGATCCTCGTCATCGGCAAGCGCGTCGGCTTCAAGAAGGACCCGATGCGCCCGCACAGCCTCCCGCTCGTGATGCTCGGCGCCGGTCTGCTGTGGTTCGGCTGGTTCGGCTTCAACGCCGGATCCTGGCTCGGCAACGATGACGGCGTCGGCGCGGTCATGTTCGTCAACACCCAGGTCGCCGCCGCCGCCGCCATGCTCGCCTGGCTGGCGTACGAGAAGCTGCGCCACGGCTCCTTCACCACCCTCGGCGCCGCCTCCGGCGCGGTCGCCGGCCTCGTCGCCATCACCCCCTCCGGCGGCTCCTGCTCCCCGCTCGGCGCGATCGCCATCGGCGCCATCGCCGGTGTCGTCTGCGCCATGGCCGTGGGCCTGAAGTACAAGTTCGGCTACGACGACTCCCTCGACGTGGTCGGCGTCCACCTCGTCGGCGGTGTCATCGGCTCCCTCCTCGTCGGCCTCTTCGCCACCGGCGGGGTCCAGTCCGAGGCCGCGGGCCTCTTCTACGGCGGCGGTCTGGAGCAGCTCGGCAAGCAGGCCGTGGGAGTCTTCGCCGTCCTCGCCTACTCTCTCGTGGCGTCCGCGGTACTCGCCCTCCTCATCGACAAGACGATGGGGATGCGCGTACCCGAGGACGACGAGGTGTCCGGCATCGACCAGGTCGAACACGCCGAGACGGCCTACGACTTCAGCGGAGCCGGCGGCGGTTCCTCCTCGCGGAGCACCGCCGCACCGACCCCCGTTGCCGCCGCGAGCAAGAAGGTTGACGCATGAAGCTGATCACCGCGATCGTCAAGCCCTACCGGCTGGACGAGATCAAGGAAGCCCTCCACCGGTTCGGCGTCCACGGCCTCACGGTCTCCGAGGCCAACGGATACGGCCGCCAGCGCGGCCACACCGAGGTCTACCGGGGCGCCGAGTACACGGTGGACCTCGTACCGAAGATCCGCGTCGAGGTGGTCGTCGAGGACGACGACGCCGAGGACGTGATGCGGGTCATCGTCGAGGCCGCCCAGACCGGCAAGATCGGCGACGGCAAGGTGTGGAGCATCCCCGTGGACTCGATCATCCGGGTCCGCACCGGCGAGCGCGGCGCTGACGCGCTCTAGGTGACGGGAGCTCCTGGGTGACGAGCGTCGAAGAGACCACGGACCACACGGCCGACTCGGGACCCAGCGGGTACGCCGCGGCCCGGCTGCGACTCCTCCAGGAGGAGTCGCGGTCCGGGCCTTCGCGGCGTTCCGCCCTGGCCGGCCTGACCGACGACTGGCTGAAGGCGCTGTTCGCGGCCGCCGTACGGGAGACGGGGGTCCGGGGCGCCGCCCTGGTCGCCGTCGGCGGCTACGGACGCGCCGAACTCTCCCCGCGCAGCGACCTCGACCTGGTGCTGCTCCACGACGGCAAGGCCGACGCGAGCGCGCTCAGCACGCTCGCCGACCGGCTCTGGTACCCGGTGTGGGACCTGGGCGTCGCCCTGGACCACTCGGTGCGCACCCCGGCACAGGCCCGCAAGACCGCCGCCGAGGACCTCAAGGTGCACCTCGGGCTGCTGGACGCCCGGCCCGTCGCGGGCGACGTCGGGCTGCTCGCCGCGCTGCGCACCTCCGTACTGGCCGACTGGCGAAACCAGGCGGTCAAGCGCCTGCCCGAGCTGCACTCCCTGTGCCGCGAGCGGGCCGACCGGGCCGGGGAGCTCCGCTTCCTGCTGGAACCCGACCTCAAGGAGGCCCGCGGCGGGCTCCGGGACGTCACCGCACTGCGGGCCGTGGCGGCGTCCTGGCTGGCCGACGCCCCGCGCGAGGGCCTCGCCGAAGCCCGGCGGCGGCTGCTCGACGCGCGGGACGCGCTGCACCTGGTGACGGGCCGCGCCACCGACCGGCTCGCGCTCCAGGAGCAGCCGCAGGTCGCCGCCCAGCTCGGGCTGCTCGACGCGGACGCGCTGCTGCGCGAGGTGTACGAGGCCGCGCGGGTGGTCTCGTACGCCGGTGACGTGACCTGGCGGGAGGTCGGGCGTGTGCTGAGGGCGCGGGCGGCCCGGCCGAGGCTGCGCGGGCTGCTGGGCACCCGGGGGGCCCCGGCGGTGGAGCGTGCGCCGCTGGCCGAGGGGGTCGTGGAGTCCGACGGCGAGGCCGTACTGGCCCTGGCCGCGCGCCCGGACCGGGACCCGGTGCTCCCGCTGCGCTTCGGCGCGGCGGCCGCGCAGGCGGGTCTGCCCGTGTCCCTGCACGCCGTACGGAGGCTCGCGGCGCAGGCCAAGCCCCTGCCGGTGCCCTGGCCGGCCGAGGCGCGCGAGCAACTGCTGACCCTGCTGGGGGCGGGCGAGCCGACGGTGGCCGTCTGGGAGGCGCTGGAGGCGGAGGGCCTGATCACCCGGCTGCTCCCGGACTGGGAGCGGGTGCGGTGCCGGCCCCAGCACAACCCGGTGCACACCTGGACGGTGGACCGGCACCTGATCGAGACGGCGGTGCGGGCCTCGGCGCTCACCCGCCGGGTCGGCCGCCCCGACCTGCTGCTGATGGCCGCCCTGCTGCACGACATCGGCAAGGGCTGGCCCGGGGACCACTCGGTGGCGGGGGAGACGATCGCGCGCGACGTGGCCGTACGCCTCGGCTTCGACGCGCCGGACGTGGCCGTGCTCGGCACGCTCGTACGCCACCACCTGCTGCTGGTCGACACCGCGACGCGGCGGGACCTGGACGATCCGGCGACCGTGAAATCGGTGGCGGACGCCGTCGGGTCGCCCGGCACGCTGGAGGTACTGCACGCGCTGACCGAGGCCGACGCCCTGGCCACCGGGCCGGCCGCGTGGAGCGCGTGGCGCGGCTCGCTGGTGGCGGACCTCGTCGCACGGGTCGCGGCCGTCCTGCGGGGTACGGTGCCCGCCGTCACGGAGCTGGAGATCCCGACGACGGAGCAGGAACGCCTCGCGGTGGAGGCGCTGCGCACCCGCGAGCCGGTGCTGGCGCTGCACGCCCGCCAGGAGGAGGACGCCGTCGGGGTGGAGCTGGTGGTGGCCGTCCCCGACCAGCCGGGGGTCCTCCCGGCGGTGGCGGGGGTGCTGGCACTGCACCGGCTGACGGTCCGGGCGGCCGACCTGCGCTCCCTGGAGCTGCCGGACCAGCTCGGCGAGGTCCTGGTGCTGCGCTGGCGGGTGGCCGCGGAGTACGGCTCCCTGCCGCAGGCGGCCCGGCTGCGTACGGACCTGGTCCGGGCACTGGACGGCTCGCTGGACGTCCCGGCGAAGCTCGCGGACCGCGAGGCGGCGTACCCGCGCCGGCGGGGTGTGGTCCCGCCGCCGCCCCGGGTCGTGGTGGTCCCGGAGGTCTCCTCCCTGGCCACCGTCCTGGAGGTCCGGGCCCCCGACGCCGTCGGGCTGCTGCACCGGATCGGGCGGGCGCTGGAGGGCGGCGGCGTCCGGGTGCGCAGTGCGCACGTCTCCACCCTCGGCGCGAACGCGGTGGACACGGTGTACGTGGTCGACGCGGACGGCAAACCCCTGCCCCCGCGGGAGGCCGCCGCCCTGGCGAGCACGGTGCAGGCGGCCCTGTCGTAGCCCGGGACCGCGCGCCTCGGACCCCGACGAGGGCGGCGGGCGGCATCAGCCGAAACCGGCCCCGCCGGGGTTTGAGGTGCGGGGTCCGGTGCGGAGCCCCGGGATTGCCGCCCGCGGGGCCTGGCCGGTGGCGCGGCCCGATACCCTGGGGGACGACCACACCGCCCCCGACCCGAGGAATCGCGACCACCGTGTTCGATACGCTTTCCGACCGCCTCAGCGCGACCTTCAAGTCCCTCCGGGGCAAAGGCCGCCTCTCCGAGCAGGACATCGACGCTGCGGCGCGGGAAATCCGTATCGCCCTCCTCGAGGCCGACGTCGCACTTCCCGTGGTCCGCTCCTTCATCGCGAACGTCAAGGAGCGCGCCCGCGGCGAAGAGGTCTCCAAGGCCCTGAACCCGGGCCAGCAGGTCCTCAAGATCGTCAACGACGAGCTGGTCTCCATCCTCGGCGGCGAGACCCGGCGGCTGCGGTTCGCCAAGACCGCCCCCACCGTGATCATGCTGGCCGGTCTCCAGGGTGCCGGTAAGACCACCCTCGCCGGAAAGCTCGGCCTGTGGCTCAAGGGGCAGGGCCACGCCCCGCTCCTCGTCGCGTGCGACCTCCAGCGCCCCAATGCCGTCAACCAGCTCTCCGTGGTCGCGGAGCGCGCCGGCGTCGCGGTCTACGCGCCCGCGCCCGGCAACGGCGTCGGCGACCCGGTCCAGGTGGCCAAGGACTCCATCGAGTACGCGCGCACCAAGCAGTACGACGTGGTCGTCGTCGACACCGCCGGCCGTCTCGGCATCGACGCCGAGCTGATGCAGCAGGCCGCGGACATCCGCGACGCCGTCAGCCCCGACGAGATCCTCTTCGTCGTCGACGCCATGATCGGCCAGGACGCGGTCAACACCGCCGAGGCCTTCCGCGACGGCGTCGGCTTCGACGGCGTCGTGCTCTCGAAGCTCGACGGCGACGCCCGCGGTGGCGCGGCGCTCTCCATCGCGCACGTCACCGGCAAGCAGATCATGTTCGCCTCGAACGGCGAGAAGCTCGACGAGTTCGACGCGTTCCACCCCGACCGCATGGCGGGCCGGATCCTCGACATGGGTGACATGCTCACCCTCATTGAGCAGGCCGAGAAGACCTTCAGCCAGGCCGAGGCCGAGAAGATGGCGGCCAAGCTGGCGAAGGGGCCGAAGGAGTTCACGCTCGACGACTTCCTGGCCCAGATGGAGCAGGTCCGCAAGATGGGCTCCATCTCCAAGCTGCTCGGCATGCTCCCGGGCATGGGTCAGATCAAGGACCAGATCAACAACATCGACGAGCGCGACGTGGACCGCACCGCCGCGGTCATCAAGTCGATGACCCCGGCCGAGCGCCAGGACCCGCACATCATCAACGGCTCGCGCCGCGCCCGTATCGCCAAGGGTTCCGGCGTCGAGGTCAGCGCCGTGAAGTCGCTCGTCGAGCGCTTCTTCGAGGCCCGCAAGATGATGTCCCGCATGGCTCAGGGCGGCGGCATGCCCGGGATGCCGGGCATGCCGGGCATGGGTGGCGGCCCCGGCCGGCAGAAGAAGCAGGTCAAGCAGGCCAAGGGCAAGCGCAAGAGCGGCAACCCGATGAAGCGCAAGGAAGAGGAGGCCGCGGCCGCCCTGCGCCGCGAGCAGGGCCCGCAGGCCGAGGAGCCCGCGGCCGGCGGCAACCCGTTCGGCCTTCCGACCGGTGGCGCCCAGCCCGGTCAGGACTTCGACCTCCCGGACGAGTTCAAGAAGTTCATGAAGTAGGACGTACGCCAGTACGCGGGGGAGGCCCCGGCCGCACTCGTGACCCCCAGGTCGCGCGGCCGGGGCCCTCCCTTTTTGTGTGGGCAATGATCAGGTTTGTCCTTTATCGTCGGCCGGGAGGACGGCATAAGGAGGCCACGTGCCCAGCCCCACCCCCGTACCGCCGCGCGACCGGGCCGACACCCCCTGGCGCTCGGAGGGCGCACCGCCCACCCCGCCGCCCAAGAAGAAGATGCCCGGCGGCTGGCGGGGGCTGATCCTCGCCGCGCTCATCGTCTACCTGATCACCAACCTCGTGCTGTCCTTCTTCAACGAGGGCGACGAGCCGACGGTCTCCTACACGGAGTTCAGCAAGCAGGTAGCCGACGGCAACGTCTCGAAGATCTACTCCAAGGGCGACGCCATCCAGGGCCAGCTGAAGAACAAGCAGCCCGTGCCCGACGGGGGCAAGGGCGACTACACCAAGTTCGTCACCCAGCGCCCGGCCTTCGCCGACGACGAGTTGTGGGCCAACCTCACCAAGCACAACGTCAACGTCACCGCCTCCCCGGTGGTCGTACAGCGCAGCTTCCTGGCCAACCTGCTGATCTCGCTCGCCCCGATGCTGCTCCTGGTCGGCCTGTGGCTGCTCATCGCCCGCCGGATGGGATCGGCGATGGGCGGCATGGGCGGGCTCGGCCGCAAGGCTCCGCCGAAGCCGGTGGAACTGGAGGAGGGCGCCACGCGCACCACCTTCGAGGACGTGGCCGGCATCGACGAGGTCACCGGCGAGCTCAACGACGTCGTCGACTTCCTCAAGAACCCGGAGCAGTACCGCAAGATGGGCGCCCGGATGCCGGGCGGTGTCCTGCTGGCCGGCCCGCCGGGGACCGGCAAGACCCTGCTGGCCCGCGCGGTCGCGGGGGAGGCCGGGGTGCCCTTCTTCTCCGCCTCCGCCTCCGAGTTCATCGAGATGATCGTCGGTGTGGGCGCCTCCCGGGTGCGCGAACTCTTCTCCGAGGCACGGAAAGTGGCCCCCGCGATCGTCTTCATCGACGAGATCGACACGATCGGACGGGCCCGCGGCGGCGGCGCCGCCATGGGCGGCCACGACGAGCGCGAGCAGACCCTGAACCAGATCCTCACCGAGATGGACGGCTTCTCCGGCTCGGAGGGCGTGGTCGTCCTGGCCGCGACCAACCGAGCGGACGTCCTGGACCCCGCGCTGACCCGCCCCGGCCGCTTCGACCGCACGGTGGCCGTCTCCCCGCCGGACCGCGCCGGCCGCGAGGCGATCCTGCGCATCCACACCCGGGAGATCCCGCTGGCCCAAGGCGTCGACCTGGCCCAGGTGGCCCGCACGACCCCGGGCATGACCGGAGCCGAGCTCGCCAACCTGGCCAACGAGGCGGCCCTGCTGGCGGTCAAGCGCCAGCAGAGCGCGGTGACCCAGTCGGACCTCTCGGACGCGCTGGAGAAGGTTCAGCTGGGCGCCGAGCGGCCGCTGGTCATGCCGGAGGAGGAGCGCCGCCGTACGGCGTACCACGAGAGCGGCCACGCCCTGCTGGGCATGCTCCAGCCGGGCGCCGACCCGGTCCGCAAGATCACCATCGTGCCGCGCGGCCGGGCCCTGGGCGTGACCCTGTCCACCCCGGACGCGGACCGCTACGCGTACACGGAGGAGTACCTCCGCGGCCGCATCATCGGCGCGCTGGGCGGCATGGCGGCCGAGCAGACCGTCTACAACGTCGTCACGACGGGCGCGGAGAACGACCTCGAACAGGTCACCAACATCGTGCGCGGGATGGTCGGACGCTGGGGCATGAGCGAGCGCGTCGGCAAGCTCACCGCCATCCCGTCCGACGGGCAGGGTCCGTACGGCCTGTCCGCCGCCCCCGCCACCCTCGACGCGGTCGACCACGAGATGCGCCGCATCGTGGACGAGTGCTACGTGGAGGCCTGCCGGCTGCTCGTGGAGAACCGGCACAAGCTGGACGCCCTCGCGCAGGCGCTGCTGGCGAACGAGACGCTGGAGGAGGCCGCCGCCTACGCCGCCGCGGGCATCACCCGGCTGACCAAATGACGCCCCCGCACGGCCTCAGGCCGTGCGGGCCACCACGTAGCGAAAGATGTTCGGCAGCCAGACGGCTCCGTCCGGCCGCTCGTACGGGTGAAGGGACTCCGCCAGCTCCTTCTCCGCCACCGCGGGATCACCCGCCGCGGCCCCGTCGTACAGGCCCGTCGACAGCAGCCCCCGCACCGCGCTGTCCACGTCCGCGTACCCGAAGGGGCAGAACACCCTCCCCGAGCCGTCCGGCCGCAGGCCCGCCCGCTCGACCGCCGCGTCCAGATCCCGCGGCTCGGGGCCGCCGCCCAGCACCGCCGGCACCGTGCACCGCTCCGGCGGACCCCAGTCGGCCAGCACCACCGCGCCGCCCCGCCGGACCGCGGGCAGCGCCGCGGCCAGGGATCCCGGGCCGGGCGAGAAGGCCAGCAGGACGTCGTACGGGCGCGCCGTGGGCACCGGGGGAGCCGCCACCACCTCCAGCAGCCGCTCCCTCGCCAGTGCGCGCCGTGCCGGATCCGGCTCCACGCCGGTGGCCGAGGCGCCCCGCCCCGCGGCCAGCAGCAGGGGCAGTCCGGCCCCGCAGTCCAGGCCGAGCAGCCGGTCGCCGGGGCCGACCTCCAGCCGGTCGTAGACCGCCTCGTACAGCGGTACCAGCATCCGTTCCTGGATCTCCGCCCAGTCCCGGGCGACGAGCGTCGCCGTCGGCGTCGGTGTCATCGAAAGAGCGCTCCTGATTCCATGTCGCCCCCATGTCCCCGCTGCCAGAGAACTCCCGATTCGCCCCGGCGTCCAGAGGAGTGCGCCACCCGATTCACGCTCGGCGCGCCCGGCGCCGTACCATTCGCGCCATGGCAAAGGCACCCGTTCTCACCCCTCAGGCGGAGGATTTCCCCCGCTGGTACCAGGATCTGATCAACAAGGCCGAGCTGGCCGACAATGGTCCGGTCCGCGGCACCATGGTCATCCGGCCGTACGGCTACGGCCTGTGGGAGCGGATGCAGCAGGAGATGGACGCGCGCATCAAGGACGCGGGCGCCCAGAACGCGTACTTCCCGCTGTTCATCCCGCAGTCGTACCTGACGAAGGAAGCGGAGCACGTCGAGGGCTTCGCCCCCGAGCTCGCGGTCGTCACGCACGGCGGCGGCAAGGAGCTGGATGAGCCGGTCGTCGTCCGGCCCACCTCCGAGACGATCATCAACGACTACTTCTCCAAGTGGGTCCAGAGCTACCGCGACCTGCCGCTGCTGATCAACCAGTGGGCCAACGTGGTCCGCTGGGAGATGCGCCCGCGCGTGTTCCTCCGTACGAGCGAGTTCCTGTGGCAGGAGGGCCACACGGCCCACACCACGTACGAGGACGCCCGCGACTACGCCGCCCGGATCCACCGCGACGTCTACGGCGACTTCATGACGAACGTGCTCGGCATCGACGTCGTGCTCGGCCGCAAGACCGCCAAGGAGCGCTTCGCCGGCGCCATCAACACCCTCACCCTCGAGGGCATGATGGGCGACGGCAAGGCCCTGCAGCTGGGCACGAGCCACGAGCTGGGCACCAACTTCGCCAAGGCCTTCAACACCCAGTACCTGTCGAAGGAAGGCAAGCAGGAGCTCGTCTGGCAGACCTCGTGGGGCGTCTCGACCCGCATGGTCGGCGGCCTGATCATGTCGCACGGAGACGACAACGGCCTGCGGGTCCCGCCGCGCCTCGCGCACGTCCAGGTCGTCGTCATGGCGATCAAGGGCGACGAGGCCGTCACCAAGGTCCGCGAGCTCGGCGCCCAGCTGAAGGCCGCCGGTCTCCGCGTGCAGGTCGACGACCGCGTGGACACCCCCTTCGGCCGCCGCGCCGTGGACTGGGAGCTCAAGGGCGTACCGGTCCGCATCGAGATCGGCCCCCGCGACCTGGAGGCCGGCACCGCGATGCTGGCCCGCCGCATCCCGGGCGGCAAGACCCCGGTGCAGATCGACGCGCTCGCCGACCTGCTGCCCAAGGTGCTCGAGGAGGACCAGGCGCAGCTGCTGCGCGAGTCCCGCGAGCGCCGTGAGGCCCGTACCTCCGACGTCTCGACCATCGAGGAGGCCGCCGAGGCCGCCATCGCCGGCGGCTGGGCGCGGATCCCGTGGGCCGACCTCGGCCCCGAGGGCGAGGCCAAGCTGGCCGAGCAGGCCGTCTCCGTGCGCTGCCTGATCGCGGCCGACGGTTCGGTTCCGGAGACGGACGACGCCCCCGGTACCCTCGCGATCGTCGCGCGCTCGTACTGAGTGACTCCTGCACCCCGGCGTGCGGCCTCGTGCCGCGCGCCGGGGTGTAGTCGTCATTACGTACCGACTCCTCCTGAGATCGGCGCACCCGTCCTCCTCGGGACGCATGAGACTGAACTGACTGGTACGTGCAAAAAATTTGGAATGGCCCGGAATCGGAACACCGGGGCACCCCGGCTCGTTGTCACGACGTGAGCACGACACCACCTGTTCTCGCCGCAGAGCTGGCGCAGGCGTGGGCCGATATTCAGCGGTACCACCCCGAGCTGCCTGACCTTGCCGCGCCCGAGTCCCTGATCGGAGAGTCCTCGTCCGCCTGTGGCGCCGAGCTCTCCTTCGAGCGACTGCTGCACGAGGCAGTCCACGGCATCGCCGCAGCGCGCGGAGTGCGTGACACCTCGCGCGCAGGCCGCTACCACAACCGCAGATTCCTCGCGATCGCCGAGGAGATGGGGCTGGACCACTCCGACGAGCCACACGCGAGCAGCGGCTTCTCGCTGGTCTCGCTCAACCCCGAGGCGAAGCGGCGCTACCGCCCGACCATGGAGCGCCTCCAGCGGGCGCTCAAGGCGCACACCGTCGCCACGGCCGCCGACACCAAGCGCAGCTTCCGCGGGCCGGCCGCCCGCCACGGCTCCTCCGGCGGCGGGGTGCGCGTCAAGGCGGTGTGCGACTGCGGGCGCAATGTGCGGGTCGTCCCGTCCGTGCTGGCCCAGGCCCCGATCGTGTGCGGCGGCTGCATGAAGCCCTTCCGCATCCCCGAGGTCGCCATCGCGGCGGCCTCCTGAGCCGCCGGGCGCGGCCCGGGCCCCGCGCGTTCGTCGGCGGGCCGACCGGCCGTTCGGCCCGTGAGCGGGCGGCCGGCCCGGACCGACGGTCTCATCCCGGGTGCGGGATCTCCTCGCGGCTGAGCGCGCCGCAGGCGTATGGCACAATGGCTAGCTGTACTCGACAGTCGCATAGGACCCCTCTCTCCTCCGGCTGACGCGTCCATCGGGCATCCGAGTACCGCAACCCCACGTGGCATCTCATGTGCCCAACCACGTCAAGTTCAGGAGACACCACTCCAGTGGCAGTCAAGATCAAGCTCAAGCGCCTCGGCAAGATTCGCCAGCCGCACTACCGCATCGTCGTCGCCGACGCCCGCACCCGCCGTGACGGTCGCGCGATCGAAGAGATCGGTATCTACCACCCGACGTACAACCCGTCGCGCATCGAGGTCAACGCCGAGCGTGCGCAGTACTGGCTGTCCGTTGGTGCCCAGCCCACCGAGGCTGTGCTCGCCATCCTGAAGCTGACCGGTGACTGGCAGGCGCACAAGGGCCTCCCGGCCCCCGCGCCGCTGCTGCAGCCGGAGACGAAGGAGAGCAAGCGTCGCACCTTCGACGAGTTCGCCAAGGCCCTCGAGGGCATCGGCGAGGGCAAGGGCGAGGCCATCACGCAGAAGAAGAAGGCCGACAAGAAGGCGGACGAGGCTGAGGCCACCGCCGAGTCGACCGAGGCCTGATCATGCTCGAGGAGGCTCTTGAGCACCTCGTGAAGGGCATTGTGGACAACCCCGACGAAGTGCAGGTCGCCTCGCGCAACCTGCGCCGCGGGCAGGTGCTCGAGGTCCGGGTTCACCCCGACGACCTCGGCAAGGTGATCGGCCGCAACGGCCGCACCGCACGTGCTCTGCGTACCGTCGTGGGCGCCATCGGCGGCCGCGGGATCCGCGTCGACCTCGTCGACGTGGACCAGGTCCGCTGAGAAGTTGAATCACCGGCACGGGCCGGGGAGGGCACCAGTGCCCGCCCCGGCCCGTCGTCGTCTGAACAGGAGAGACAGAGAGTGCAGCTGGTAGTCGCGCGGATCGGCCGCGCCCACGGGATCAAGGGTGAGGTCACGGTCGAGGTACGGACCGATGAGCCGGAGCTGCGGCTCGGGCCCGGTGCCGTGCTCCAGACCGAACCGGCGTCGGCGGGACCGCTGACCATCGAGACGGGCCGGGTGCACAGCGGCAGGCTGCTGCTGCGCTTCGCGGGAGTCAAGGACCGCTCCGGCGCCGAGGCCCTGCGCAACATCCTGCTCATCGCCGAGGTGGACCCGGCGCAGATGCCGCAGGAGCCGGACGAGTACTACGACCACCAGCTGATGGACCTCGACGTCGTCCTGGAGGACGGCACCGAGATCGGCCGGATCACCGAGATCTCCCACCTGCCCTCGCAGGACCTCTTCATCGTGGAGCGGCCGGACGGCACCGAGGTGATGATCCCCTTCGTCGAGGAGATCGTCGCCGAGATCGACCTGGTCGAACAGCGCTGCGTCATCACCCCGCCCCCCGGCCTGATCGACGAGCGCGACGCGGTCATCGACTCGACCCGTGACGAGGCCCCCGGGGAAGACGCCGCAGCGGAAGACGCCGCAGGGGAAGACGCCTGATGCGTCTCGACGTCGTCACGATCTTTCCCGAGTACCTGGAGCCGCTCAACGTCTCCCTCGTCGGCAAGGCGCGGGCGCGCGGGCAGCTCGACGTACACATCCATGACCTGCGGGAATGGACGTACGACCGGCACAACACGGTGGACGACACCCCGTACGGCGGCGGTCCCGGCATGGTCATGAAGACCGAGCCGTGGGGCGAAGCCCTGGACGCGGCGCTCGCCGACGGCTACGAGGCCGGCGCGCACGGCCCCGTCATGGTCGTCCCCACCCCCAGCGGCCGGCCGTTCACCCAGGAACTCGCCGTCGAGCTCTCCGAGCGCCCCTGGCTGATCTTCACCCCGGCCCGGTACGAGGGCATCGACCGCCGGGTCATGGACGAGTACGCCACCCGCATCCCGGTCTACGAGGTCTCCATCGGCGACTACGTGCTGGCCGGCGGCGAGGCGGCCGTCCTGGTCGTCACCGAGGCCGTGGCGCGGCTGCTGCCCGGGGTGCTCGGCAACGCCGAATCGCACCGGGACGACTCCTTCGCGCCCGGCGAGATGGCCAACCTGCTGGAGGGGCCCGTCTACACCAAGCCCCCGCAGTGGCGCGGCCGCGGCATCCCGGAGGTGCTGCTCAGCGGTCACCACGGGAAGATCGCCCGCTGGCGCCGGGACGAGGCCTTCCGCCGCACCGCGCTGAACCGGCCCGACCTGATCGAGCGCTGCGAGGCCTCCGCCTTCGACAAGAAGGACCGGGAAGCGCTCAGCATCCTGGGCTGGAAGCCGACCCCCGACGGCCGATTTTGGCGTAGGCCCGAGGCCGTGGAAGAATAGGCGGCTGCTGTGTGCTCGCGTGCGCCCCTGCCACAGGGGGAACGTCGCCCGCCGAGTGACACGGCTTCCGAACTCTCTACGGAAACCCGCACCGGCGACCTGTGGCGTCGTGCGAAGAAAGCAGACGAAGAACATGTCTCACCTGCTCGATGGCGTCAACGCCGCCGCGCTCCGCTCGGACGTCCCGGCCTTCCGCCCGGGTGACACGATCAACGTGCACGTCCGCGTGATCGAGGGCAACCGCTCCCGTATCCAGCAGTTCAAGGGTGTTGTCATCCGTCGCCAGGGCTCTGGCGTCTCCGAGACCTTCACCGTTCGCAAGGTCTCCTTCAGCGTCGGCGTGGAGCGTACCTTCCCGGTCCACTCCCCGATCTTCGAGAAGATCGAGCTCGTCACCCGCGGTGACGTGCGCCGTGCGAAGCTGTACTACCTCCGTGAGCTCCGCGGCAAGGCCGCGAAGATCAAGGAGAAGCGCGACAACTGAGGTCCCCTCCGGGGTCCGGGGTCGGCCGGATAGGCTCGCCCCCGATGGACACCGAAGCACCTCACACGCAGCGCGGCCACTCTTCCCCCGGCGAGGGGGAGGAGCGGCCGCGTTTTGCGTTTCCCGGGGCCCGCTCCTTGCTGACCTGGCGGCGCGCGGGGCTGCTCGGCGCGGCCTGCACCGTCTTCCTGCTGCTGCTCAGCAATTTCGTGGTCCAGCCGTTCCTGATCCCGAGCCGGTCGATGGAGCCGACGCTGGAGGTCGGGGACCGGGTGCTGGTCAACAAGCTGGCGTACCGTTTCGGCGACGAGCCGCGACGGGGTGACCTGGTGGTGTTCGACGGCACGGGCTCCTTCGTACGGGAACGCCCGGCGGACAATCCGATCGGTACGGCCCTGCACGGCGCGGGCTCGGCGCTCGGCCTCGCGGAGCCTTCCGACACCGATTTCGTCAAGCGGGTCGTGGGTGTCGGGGGCGACGACGTGGTGTGCTGCGACGCCGGCGGCCGGATCAAGGTCAACGGGGTCGCGCTGGAGGAGCCGTACCTGTTCCCCGGCGACGAACCCTCGAAGGTGCCCTTCCGCATCGTCGTACCCCTTGGGACCCTGTGGGTCATGGGTGATCATCGTTCCCAGTCCCGGGACTCCCGGGACCACCTGGGGGAACCGGGCGGGGGGATGGTGCCGGTGGAGAAGGTGATCGGGCGGGCCGACTGGATCGGCTGGCCCGTCTCGCGCTGGGGTTACGCGGGCGGCGGACATGGGTAGCCGGGGCCGGCCCCGGGCCGAACGGGAGCCCGAACCGGAACCGGAGCTGGAACCGGAGCCGGAGCCGGAGCCGGTCGCCGTGCCGGAAGGCGGCGGCCGGGCCGAACGGCGCCGGCTGGCGCGCCGCGTCCGGCGGCGCCGACGCACCCGCCGGGCGGGGGAGCTGCCCCTGCTGGTGGTGGTCGCGCTGTGCATCGCCCTGCTGCTCAAGACCTTCCTGGTGCAGGCCTTCTTCATCCCGTCGGGCTCCATGGAGCAGACGATCCGGATCGGCGACCGCGTGCTCGTGGACAAGCTGACGCCGTGGTTCGGCTCCAAGGTCGAGCGCGGCGACATCGTCGTGTTCAAGGACCCCGGGGGCTGGCTCAGCGGAGAGGCGGCCCGGCCCGCGCCGGACCCGGTCGTGGTCAAGCAGATCAAGCAGACCCTGACCTTCATCGGTCTGCTGCCCTCGGCCGACGAGCAGGACCTGATCAAGCGCGTCATCGGGGTCGGCGGGGACACCGTCAAGTGCTGCGACGCCCGGGGCCGGGTCACGGTCAACGGCTCGCCGCTCGACGAGCCGTACGTGAACCCGGGCAACTCCCCCTCGGAGATCCGTTTCGAGGTGCAGGTGCCGCAGGGGCGGCTGTTCGTCATGGGTGACCACCGGGCGAACTCCGCCGACTCCCGCTACCACCTTGACGAGGGCTTCCAGGGCACCGTCGACGAGGACGGGGTCGTGGGCGAGGCCGTCGTCATCGCCTGGCCCTTCGGCCACTGGCAACGGCTGGAACAGCCCGCCACCTTCCGCATGGTGCCCGATCGGGCGCGTCGCGGGCGGCGCGCGCCCCGTCGGCGCCGCGGGGGCGCGTCGTTCGCATAGTGTGTCCTCGGTCTCCCGCGCCTTCGGGAACTCCCGCTCGTTAAGGGAGGGGAGGGCCCGTGTCTGATCCGGTACGGGCGGCGAATCCGAGTGAGGGAGTGGATGTGGGGGATGTGGCGGTAGGCGCACGATCCGGACGCGATGAAGGCGATGAGCGGCCGGACGATGCCGTCGAGCACAAGGCCGCCGAGGGTGAGGACGCTGACGCTGGCAAGGCCGCGCGCCCGCACCGCTCGTTCTGGAAGGAGCTGCCGCTCCTGGTCGGCATCGCCCTCCTCCTCGCTCTGCTGATCAAGACCTTCCTGGTGCAGGCGTTCTCGATCCCGTCCGACTCGATGCAGAACACCCTGCAGCGCGGCGACCGGGTGCTCGTGGACAAACTGACCCCGTGGTTCGGCTCGGAGCCCGAGCGCGGCGAGGTCGTGGTCTTCCACGACCCGGCGAACTGGCTGTCCGGGGAGCCCACCCCGGAGCCGAACTTCGCGCAGAAGGCCCTCAGCTGGATCGGCCTGATGCCGTCGGCTGAGGAGAAGGACCTGATCAAGCGGACCATCGCCATCGGCGGTGACACGGTCGAGTGCAAGAAGGGGGGACCGGTCGTCGTCAATGGCAAGGAGCTCGACGAGCCGTACATCTACCCCGGCAACACCCCGTGCGACGACGCCCCGTTCGGCCCGATCACCGTGCCCAAGGGCAAGATCTGGGTCATGGGCGACCACCGCCAGAACTCCCAGGACTCCCGCTACCACATGCAGGACTCCACCCAGGGCTTCGTGCCGGTCGACAAGGTCGTCGGGCGCGCCGTGGTCGTCGCCTGGCCGGTCACCCGCTGGGCCACGCTCCCGGTCCCGGACACCTTCGACCAGCCGGGCATCGGCAACCAGGCCAAGGCCACCGCGCTCGGCCTCGGGGCCTCCGGGCTGGGGCCGGTCGGGCTCGCTCCGGCCGCGCTGGGACTCACCGGCGCGGTACCGGTCGTACTGTGGCGCCGCCGGAGGCTGACCAGCGGGCGTACCGCCGGGTAGGGTGCCGCCCAGGTCGACGATCTCCGGGTTGGGGTTGCTGCAATGGGCGGAACACAGGCAGGACGAGCGATACGTGGCGACGGTGGCCGCGGCGGTCTCGGCAACGTGTTGTCGGGTCTCGCCGTGGCCATCGGCTTTGTGCTCTTCCTCGGTGGTTTCGTGTGGGGAGCGCTCGTGTACCAGCCGTACACGGTGCCGACCGATTCGATGATGCCGACGGTCAGGCCCGGGGACCGGGTGCTGGCGCAGCGGATCGGCGGCGGCGAGGTGCGCCGCGGCGACGTGGTGATCTTCACCGACACCGCGTGGAGCGATTCGCCCATGGTCAAGCGGGTCGTCGGTGTCGGCGGGGACACGGTCAAGTGCTGTGGCGCCGGTGGGCGGCTGACCGTGAACGGCAAGGAGCTGGACGAGCCGTACATCGAGGAGGAGAAGCTCGATGTGGTCGGCGCGCCGGACGCGGGCGCCTCGCGGACGGCGTTCGAGGTGACCGTGCCCGAGGGCAACCTCTTCTTGCTGGGCGACCGGCGAGGTGCCTCGCTGGACTCCCGGGCGCACCTGCAGGAGGCCGGACAGGGGACGGTGGCCCGGTCGGCGGTCAGTGCCCGGGTCGACGCCGTGGCCTGGCCCTCGGTGTCGATGCTGGAGCGGCCGCAGACGTACGCCGGCCTGCCCGGCGGGATCTCCCGGTCCGGACCGCTGCGGCTGCAGCTGACCGCGGTCCTGGCCGGAGCCGCCCTGGTGGTGCTGGGGGCCGCCTACGGGCCGGTCGTACGGGTCCTCGGGCGCGGGCGGCGGCAGGAGCGGGCCGGTGCCCGCTGACGCTGGGCAGGGCGCGGACGCGTCGGCCTCCGCTTCGGCGGCGGGGCCTGGCGAGGGCCCGCGGAAGGTGTCACGGGTGATCCTGCTGGACCCGGACGACCGGATCCTGCTGCTGCACGGCTTCGAACCGGCGGACCCGGCGGACAGTTGGTGGTTCACCCCGGGCGGCGGCCTGGAGGGCGAGGAGAGCCGGGAGCAGGCCGCGCTGCGGGAGCTGGCCGAGGAGACCGGCATCACCGAGGTGGAGCTGGGGCCCGTGCTGTGGCAGCGGTACTGCTCCTTCCCCTTCGACGGGCGGCGCTGGGAGCAGGACGAGTGGTACTTCCTGGCCCGTACGGCGCAGACGGTGACCGAGATGGGCGGGCTCACCGAGCTGGAGCGGCGCAGCGTCACCGGAGCCAGGTGGTGGACCTCCGAGGAACTTCTCACGGCACATGAGACGGTGTACCCGACCAGACTCGCCGAGCTGCTCCGTACGCTGCTCGTCGACGGGCCTCCGGGTGCGCCGGTGATCCTGGCCCCGGAAATCGTTTAGGGGCGCGAGGGCCTGGCGCACAATAGGGGGACGCACGGCTGAAGGGGAACATGCCATGAGTGCCGAGGACCTCGAGAAGTACGAGACCGAGATGGAGCTGAAGCTCTATCGCGAGTACCGCGACGTCGTCGGGCTGTTCAAGTATGTGATCGAGACCGAACGCCGTTTCTACCTCACCAACGACTACGAGATGCAGGTGCACTCGGTCCAGGGCGAGGTGTTCTTCGAGGTCTCGATGGCCGATGCCTGGGTCTGGGACATGTACCGGCCGGCCCGCTTCGTGAAGCAGGTGCGGGTGCTGACCTTCAAGGACGTGAACATCGAGGAGCTCAACAAGAGCGACCTCGAACTTCCGGGCAGTTGAGAGGCCGGCTCCTCGCAGGTTCTCCCGCAGATTCCCTCGCAGGGGTGAGGGCGTTGTCCACAACGCCCCGGTTGTCCACCAAGATCCACAAGGTGGGCGGGGACACGGGATCTTCGGTGCCGGAGGTGGTGCCGGATGAACGCGAAGGGCGTGGCACAGCAAGCATTGGGGCGGTACGGCGAGGAGCTCGCGGTCAGGCGGCTGACCGAGGCCGGGATGACCGTCATCGCACGGAACTGGCGGTGCCGTAGCGGGGAGATCGACATCGTCGCGCGGGACGGGGACGCCCTCGTCCTGTGCGAGGTCAAGACCCGGCGGGCGGGGGAGTTCGAGCACCCCATGGCCGCCCTGCGGCCGGGCAAGGCCGAGCGACTGCGCCGGCTCGCCGGGCGCTGGCTCGCCGACCACGGCGGACCACCCCCGGGCGGGGTGCGCATCGACCTCGTGGGTGTCCTGCTGCCGCGGCGCGGTGCGCCCGTGGTGGAGCACGTCAGGGGGGCGGCCTGATGGGGTTCGCGCGGGCCTGCTCGGTCGCCCTGGCGGGCGTCGACGGCGTGGTGGTGGAGGTGCAGGCCGATCTGGAACCGGGGGTCGCCGCCTTCACCCTGGTGGGGCTGCCCGACAAGACCCTGGTCGAGAGCCGCGACCGGGTGCGGGCCGCCGTGGTGAACTCGGGCGCCGCCTGGCCGCAGAAGAAGCTCACTGTCGGGCTCAGCCCGGCCTCGGTGCCGAAATCCGGCGCCGGCTTCGACCTGGCCGTGGCCGTGGCGGTCCTGGGCGCCGCCGAGGTGGTCGACCCCCGGGCCATCGCCGATCTCGTACTCATCGGGGAGCTGGGCCTGGACGGCCGGGTGCGACCGGTCCGGGGGATCCTCCCGGCGGTCCTCGCCGCCGCCGAGGCGGGCTACCGGCAGGTGGTGGTGCCCCAGCAGTGCGCCGCCGAGGCCGCCCTCGTCCCGGACGTCTCGGTGCTGGGCGTGCGCAGCCTGCGCCAGCTCATCGCGGTCCTGACCGACGGCGTGGTCCCGGACGAAGAGCCCCCGGACCACCCGGGGCGCCCCGACCCGATACTGGCGGGCCTGACCCTCCCGGGTGCGGGCCTGGGCATCGTGAGTTCCGCCGGGGGCGCGGAGGGGCTGGACCTCGCGGACGTGGCGGGGCAGCGCTCCGCCCGGCGGGCCCTGGAAGTGGCCGCGGCCGGGGGACACCACCTCTTCCTGAGCGGTCCTCCCGGAGCGGGAAAGACACTCCTGGCCGAGCGGTTGCCGGGAATCATGCCCCCGCTCACCCGGCAGGAGTCGCTGGAGGTCACCGCCGTCCACTCGGTCGCCGGGATCCTGCCGCCGGGCGAGCCCCTCGTGACCGCCGCGCCGTACTGCGCGCCCCACCATTCCGCGACGATGCAGGCCCTGGTCGGCGGCGGCAGCGGATTGCCGAGACCCGGCGCGGTCTCGCTGGCACACAAAGGAGTGCTGTTCCTCGACGAAGCACCGGAGTTCCGTCCCCAGGTGCTGGACGCGCTGCGCCAACCCCTCGAGTCGGGGCGGATCGTGGTGGCCCGCGCGGCCGGGGTGGTGCGTCTGCCCGCCCGCTTCCTGATGGTGCTGGCGGCCAATCCGTGCCCCTGCGGGCGGCACACCCTGCACGGTGCGGGCTGCGACTGCGCACCCTCCTCCATCAGGCGCTACCAGGCCCGGCTGTCCGGTCCGCTGCTGGACCGGGTGGATCTGCGCATCGGGGTGGAGCCGGTCAGCCGGTCCGACCTGCTGACCGAACAGGGGCGGGGCGAGGACAGCGCCACCGTCGCCGAACGGGTCAGGGAGGCGCGCTCGCGAGCGGCGCACCGCCTGGCCGACACCCCCTGGAGGATCAACAGCGAGGTCCCCGGGCGCGAGCTGCGCACGCGCTGGCAGCCCGCCCCCGGAGCGCTCGCCCAGGCCGAGCGGGACCTGGAGCGAGGGCTGCTCACCGCCCGCGGCCTCGACCGGGTGCTGCGGGTCGCCTGGACCGTGGCGGACCTCGCGGGACGGGACCGCCCCGACTCGCTCGACGTGGCCGTGGCGCTCGAACTGCGTACGGGGATCGCACGGGGGGTCCCGCTCCTGACCGGGGAGCGGTCATGACGCCGGAGGTGCTCGCGCGGGTGGCGTTGACGCGGGTGCTGGAGCCCGGCGAGGAGATCGGGGGGCGGTGGCTGCGGGAGCACGGGGCCGTCGGGCTGGTACGGCTGCTGGGCGGGAGCGAGGAGGAGGCGGGGGTGTTGGGCGGGGTGGGGGCGGACCGGCTCGCCGGGTACCGCAGGCGGGCCGCCCTGGCCGATCCTTGGCGCGACCTCGAGACCGCCGCCGAGGCGGGCTGCCGGTTCGTCTGCCCGGGGTCGGCGCAGTGGCCGACCCAGTTGGACGACCTCGGCGACGCCCGGCCCGTCGGGCTGTGGCTGCGGGGCCGGCCGGACCTGCGGACCTGGGCGCTGCGCTCCGTCGCCCTGGTCGGGGCCCGCGCCTGCACCCCGTACGGGGCGCACATGGCCCAGACCCTGGCCGCCGGGCTCACCGAGCGGGGCTGGGTGGTCGTCTCCGGCGCGGCGTACGGGATCGACGCCGCCGCCCACCGCGGAGCCATCTCCTCGGGCGGAGCCACGGCCGCGGTGCTGGCCTGTGGGGTGGACGTGGCGTACCCCCGAGGGCACTCCGGGCTGCTCGGCCGGATCGCCGCCCAGGGGCTGGTCATCGGGGAGCTGCCGCCCGGCAGCCACCCCACGCCCAGCCGGTTCGTCCTGCGCAACCGCGTCATCGCCGCCCTCACCCGGGGCACGGTCGTGGTCGAGGCGGCCCTCCGCAGCGGATCCCTGGTCACCGCCCGCCGGGCCCGTGAGCTCGGGCGGCTGACCATGGGCGTCCCGGGGCCCGCCACCAGCGGGCTCTCCGCAGGGGTGCACGAGCTGCTGCGCGGCGAGGCGACGCTCGTCACCGACGCCGCCGAGGTCATCGAACTGGTCGGCGCCATCGGCGAACTGGCACCGGCGCGCCGCGGCCCGGTCCTCGCCCGCGACCTCCTGGACCGGGACACCGCCCGGGTGCTCGAAGCGCTCCCGGCCGGCCGCCTCGCGAACCTGGAGGAGGTGGCCCTCGCCGCGGGCACCGGCACCGATGAAGTCATCGGCAGACTGTACGAACTTCACTCTCTGGGGTTCGTCGAACGGCTGGGCGACGGCTGGCAGTTGACCCGACAATCACCTGGAGGAGGCACATAAACCGGTGGCGTGCGGCGAGGCGGTCATTGACCTGGGGCGTTCCGGTGAAAGAGTGAAGCCGATGAGAGACGCGGCCTTCCCGGTGGCACCCGCCGGGACCGTGCGCCAGGCGCCGGTCCCGGGCCGCCCGCGCGAGTCGGGACGCCCGTGCGGCCCTGCGGGATCCCGTACTCTTCGCGCACCGCGACACCACCGTCACGCTACGCTCCCAACGAATCCGGCTCCGGCAAAGGCGAAGCATGCCCCAGCACACCTCAGGGTCTGACCGCGCTGCGGTGCCCCCCGCTGCCCGCGGCGGCGTGCGGTCCACCGCGCCCTCGTCCCTGGAGGTGCTGTGGCGCTCGTACAAGGACTCGGGTGACGAGCGGCTGCGGGAGCAGCTGATCCTGCACTACTCGCCGCTGGTGAAGTACGTGGCGGGCCGGGTCAGCGTCGGCCTGCCGCCCAATGTCGAGCAGGCCGACTTCGTCTCCTCCGGGGTCTTCGGGCTGATCGACGCGATCGAGAAGTTCGACATCGAGCGGTCCATCAAGTTCGAGACGTACGCGATCACCCGCATCCGGGGCGCGATGATCGACGAGCTGCGGGCGCTGGACTGGATCCCGCGCTCGGTCCGGCAGAAGGCGCGGGCCGTGGAGCGGGCCTACGCCACGCTGGAGGCCCAGCTGCGCCGCACCCCGACAGAGAGCGAGGTCGCCGGCGAGATGGGGATCGGCGTGGAGGAACTCCACACGGTCTTCAGTCAGTTGTCGCTGGCCAACGTCGTCGCCCTGGAGGAGCTGCTGCACGCCGGCGGGGAGGGCGGCGACCGCCTCTCGCTGATGGACACCCTGGAGGACACCGCCGCGGACAACCCGGTGGCGGTGGCCGAGGACCGCGAGCTGCGCCGGCTGCTGGCCCGGGCGATCAACACCCTGCCCGAGCGGGAGAAGACGGTGGTGACCCTCTACTACTACGAGGGCCTCACCCTGGCCGAGATCGGCAACGTGCTGGGCGTCACCGAGAGCCGCGTCAGCCAGATCCACACCAAGTCCGTGCTGCAGCTGCGGGCGAAGCTGGCGGATGTCGGGCGCTGACGCCCCTTGACCTTGCGGCAGCTCCGTAGAGTGGACGCGTGCCCAGGATTCGAGCGGCCTCCGTGGCCGAGCACCGGTCGATGCAGCGCGGCGCCCTGTTGGACGCCGCGCGTTCCCTGCTGTCCGAAGGCGGGACGGAAGCGCTGACCTTCCCCGCCCTCGCGGAGCGGACCGGGCTCGCCCGGTCCTCCGTGTACGAGTACTTCCGGTCCCGCGCCGCCGTCGTCGAAGAGCTGTGTGCGGTCGACTTCCCCGTGTGGGCGGCCGAGATCGAGGCGGCGATGTCCGAGGCGGGGTCGCCGGAGGCGAAGATCGAGGCGTACGTGCGCAGTCAGCTGGGGCTGGTGGGCGACCGGCGGCACCGGGCGGTGGTGACGATCTCCGCCGGCGAGCTGGACGCCGGGGCGCGGGAGAAGATCCGTGCGGCGCACGGTGGGCTCGTCGCGATGATCGTCGAGGCCCTGAGCTCCCTGGGGCAGGCGGAGCCGAAGCTGGCCGCGATGCTGCTCCAGGGCGTGGTCGACGCCGCCGTTCGGCGGATCGAGCTCGGGGCGGCCGAGGATCCTGCCGTTGTCACCGAGGCCGCCGTCGCCATGGCGCTGCGGGGCGTCCGGGGCTGAGGTCCCCGGGGCTCCGCCCCCGGACCCCGCGCCTCAAACGCCGGCGGGCTGAAGGTCGCCTCAAACGCCGGTGGGGCTGAAAGGTCGCCTCAAACGCCGGCGGGGCTGGGCGGGGGGTCTCATAGGGGGCCGGGGACCGGTAGCAGGCGTGGGGTCGGGCGGGGGGCGAGGGTCAGCGGGTTGAGGTAGGTCTCGCCCGCCAGGAGGCCCCAGTGGAGGCACGGGGCCGGGCAGTGGGAGCCCGCCGTCAGGACCGCCACCACCTGGCCCGCCGCGACCTGCTCGCCCTCCGCGACCAACGGGCGGACCGGCTCGTACGTCGTGCGCAGGCCGTTCGGGAGCGTGAGCGAGAGCACCCCGCGGCCCGCGACCTGGCCCGCGTAGTGGACCCGGCCGGCGGCGACGGCGCGCAGCTCCGCGCCCACCGGCGCGGACAGGTCCACCCCGCGGTGCCCGGCCGCGTACGGACCCGGCGGCGGATCCCACCAGCGGGCCACCGACAAGGGCGCGGGCAGCGGGCGGATCCCGGGCGCGGCGGCCTGGAGCAGGGTCAGGAAAAGGCTGAGCAGCAGTGTCGTCATGCCGCTCAGGGTCCCGCCCGCGGCCGGCCGGCGCCGGGGCCTGTGGGCGGTCCGGCGGGTGTGGACAACGGCGTCACCCGGCATGGCGCCGGGTCCCGTACACTTCTTGTGGCGATCCGGGTCACCGGGTCGACTTCGCACGCCCCAGCACCAGCCCGAAAAGGCCTGGTGACAGCGTCTCTCGGTCCCTCAGCGGGGCAGGGCGCGTCGGGGCGTCAGGAACCAAACCGAGAAACCAAGGAGATGGCCATGGCCGTCGTAACGATGCGGGAGCTGCTGGAAAGCGGCGTCCACTTCGGTCACCAGACCCGCCGCTGGAACCCGAAGATGAAGCGCTTCATCTTCACGGAGCGCAACGGCATCTACATCATCGACCTGCTCCAGTCGCTGTCGTACATCGACCGCGCCTACGAGTTCGTGAAGGAGACCGTCGCCCACGGCGGTTCCATCATGTTCGTCGGTACCAAGAAGCAGGCCCAGGAGGCCATCGCCGAGCAGGCGACGCGCGTTGGCATGCCGTACGTCAACCAGCGCTGGCTCGGTGGCATGCTCACCAACTTCTCCACCGTCTACAAGCGCCTTCAGCGTCTGAAGGAGCTTGAGGCGATCGACTTCGAGGACGTCGCCGCCTCGGGTCTCACCAAGAAGGAGCTCCTGGTCCTCTCCCGCGAGAAGATCAAGCTGGAGAAGACCCTCGGTGGTATCCGCGAGATGTCGAAGGTCCCCAGCGCGGTCTGGATCGTCGACACCAAGAAGGAGCACATCGCCGTCGGTGAGGCGCGCAAGCTCCACATCCCGGTCGTCGCGATCCTCGACACCAACTGCGACCCCGACGAGGTCGACTACAAGATCCCGGGCAACGACGACGCGATCCGCTCCGTCACCCTGCTCACCCGCGTGATCGCCGACGCCGTCGCCGAGGGCCTCATCGCCCGCTCCGGCGCTGCGACCAGCGACTCGAAGCCGGGCGAGAAGGCCGCCGCCGAGCCGCTCGCCGAGTGGGAGCGCGACCTGCTCGAGGGCGACAAGAAGGCTGACGACGCCGAGGCCGCTCCGGCCGAGGCCGCCGCCGAGGTCGAGGCTGAGGTCGAGGCTGAGGCTCCGGCCGCCGCCGAGGCCGAGGTCGAGGCCGCTCCGGCCGCCGCCGAGGTTGTCGAGGCCCCGGCCGCCGACGCCGAGCAGGCCTGACCCACTGAGAGCGCCCGGCGTTCACGCGCCGGGCACTCGCAGCACGGACGATGACGGCGGGGGAGCCGCGCCACATGCGCGGCGCCTCCGCCGTTCACCCGTAGATCTACGACTTCGAGAGAGAATCCCAGACTCATGGCGAACTACACCGCCGCTGACGTCAAGAAGCTCCGCGAGCTCACCGGCGCCGGCATGATGGACTGCAAGAACGCGCTCGTGGACTCCGACGGTGACGTCGACAAGGCCATGGAAGCGCTCCGTATCAAGGGTCAGAAGGGCGTCGCCAAGCGCGAGGGCCGTTCTGCCGAGAACGGTGCCGTCGTCTCCCTCATCTCCGACGACAACACCTCCGGTGTCCTCGTCGAGCTGAAGTGCGAGACGGACTTCGTCGCCAAGGGCGAGAAGTTCGTGGCCGTCGCCAACCAGCTCGCCGCCCACGTCGCCGCGACCTCCCCCGCCGACATCGAGGCGCTCCTCGCGTCCGAGATCGAGGCCGGCAAGACCGTCCAGGCGTTCGTGGACGAGGCCAACGCCAACCTCGGCGAGAAGATCGTCCTGGACCGCTTCACGCAGTTCACCGGCGGTTACGTCTCGTCGTACATGCACCGCACGATGCCCGACCTGCCGTTCCAGATCGGCGTCCTGGTCGAGCTCGACAAGGAGAACGCCGAGGTCGCCCGCGGCGTCGCGCAGCACATCGCCGCGTTCGCCCCGCAGTGGCTCTCCAAGGAAGACGTTCCGGCCGAGAAGGTCGAGTCCGAGCGTCGCATCGCCGAAGAGGTCACCCGCGCGGAGGGCAAGCCCGAGGCTGCCCTGCCGAAGATCGTCGAGGGTCGCATCAACGGCTTCTTCAAGGACGCCACCCTGCTCGGCCAGCCGTACGCGCTGGACAACAAGAAGTCCGTCCAGAAGGTTCTGGACGAGGCCGGTGTCACCCTGAAGCGCTTCAGCCGCATCAAGGTCGGCATCTGAGTCTGTCCGTACGCGACGGACACCGGGCCCCGGTAGGGTCTGAGGCAGTCGTCCGCGCTCGCGCAGGGCGACCGCAGATCTGACGAGGAGGCCATTGCCGTAGAGGGAACCGCAAGGACCCACCGGCAATGGCCTTCTTCGTATGTGCACGAGGAGATCTCCATGAATCAGGGCGTGGACCCCCACACCGCATCCGACGACAAGAGCGACCAGGACAAGAAGGGCCGCCGCTTCATGCTGAAGCTGTCGGGCGAGGCCTTCTCCGGTGGCGGAGGACTCGGCGTCGATCCCGACGTCGTCCACGCCATCGCGCGTGAGATCGCCGCGGTGGTCCGCGACGGCGCGGAGATCGCCATCGTGATCGGCGGCGGCAACTTCTTCCGCGGTGCCGAACTCCAGCAGCGCGGCATGGACCGGGCCCGGTCCGACTACATGGGCATGCTCGGCACCGTCATGAACTGCCTCGCTCTCCAGGACTTCCTGGAGAAGGAGGGCATCGACTCGCGCGTCCAGACGGCCATCACCATGGGCCAGGTCGCGGAGCCGTACATCCCGCTGCGTGCCGTGCGCCACCTGGAGAAGGGCCGCGTCGTGATCTTCGGCGCGGGCATGGGCATGCCCTACTTCTCCACCGACACCACGGCCGCCCAGCGCGCCCTGGAGATCGACGCCGAGGCCCTGCTCATGGGCAAGAACGGCGTCGACGGGGTCTACGACTCCGACCCGAAGAAGAACCCGGAAGCGGTGAAGTTCGACGCGCTGGAGTACGGCGAGGTGCTCTCCCGTGACCTCAAGGTCGCCGACGCCACCGCCATCACCCTGTGCCGCGACAACAAGCTGCCGATCCTGGTCTTCGAACTGCTCGCCGAGGGCAACATCGCCCGCGCCGTCAAGGGTGAGAAGATCGGCACGCTCGTGAGCGACCAGGGCACCCGGGCCTGAGCCCACCGCTGCCGGGCCGCGCCCTGCCGGGCCGAGCCCGCCCCGCCCGCCTGAACCATCCGTATCTGACATGCAGGAGCACGTGGTGACCGAAGAGATCCTCCTCGAGGCCGAGGAGAAGATGGAAAAGGCCGTCGTCGTCGCCAAGGAAGACTTCGCCGCGATTCGCACCGGCCGTGCGCACCCGGCGATGTTCAACAAGATCGTGGCGGAGTACTACGGCGCCATCACGCCCATCAACCAGCTCGCCTCGTTCTCGGTGCCCGAGCCGCGCATGGCCATCGTGACCCCGTTCGACAAGAGCGCGCTGCGCAACATCGAGCAGGCCATCCGCGACTCCGACCTGGGCGTCAACCCCAGCAACGACGGCAGCATCATCCGGGTGACCTTCCCCGAGCTGACGCAGGAGCGCCGCAAGGAGTACGTCAAGGTCGCGCGCACCAAGGCCGAGGACTCCAAGGTCTCGATCCGCGCCGTCCGCCGCAAGGCCAAGGACGCCCTCGACAAGCTCGTCAAGGACAAGGAGGCCGGCGAGGACGAGGTGCGCCGCGCCGAGAAGGAGCTCGACGACACCACCGCGAAGTACGTCGCCCAGGTGGACGAGCTGCTCAAGCACAAGGAAGCCGAGCTCCTCGAAGTCTGATGAACGACTCTCCCTGGGCCGCGGAGCCGGTCGCGGCGGGTCCCGCATACGATGCGCTGGTGGGCCCGCAGACTCGGCCCATGCCCATCGTGCCCGATGCCGCCGGCCGTGACTTCGACGACCGGGAAGCACGCGATCGGGGGGCCGCCGCTGACGGCGGCCCCCCGTTCCGCGCCGAGATGCCGCCGCAGGAGCCCATGCCCAGCCCCCCGCCTTCGCAGGCACCGCAGGACGCCTCGCCCCCGCCGCCGAAGAAGCGTGCCGGGCGGGATCTGCGTGCCGCCATAGGGGTCGGCATCGGCCTCGGCGCGGTGATCTTCGCCTCGCTGTTCATCGTCAAGGCGGTCTTCGTCGGCGTCATCGTCGTCGCGGTCGTCGTGGGCCTCTGGGAGCTGACCTCACGGCTCCAGGAGAAGAAGGGCATCAAGGCGCCGCTGGTCCCGCTTGCGGTCGGCGGCGCGGCGATGGTCATCGCCGGGTACGTCCGGGGGCCCGAGGGCGCCTGGGTGGCCATGGCCCTGACCGCGCTGGCGGTGCTGGTCTGGCGGATGACCGAGCCGCCCGAGGACTACCTCAAGGACGTCACGGCGGGCGTCTTCGCGGCGTTCTACGTGCCCTTCCTGGCCACGTTCGTCGCGATGCTGCTCACCGCCGACGACGGTCCGCAGCGGGTGGTCACCTTCCTGGTCCTGACCGTGGTCAGCGACACCGGGGCGTACGCGGTCGGCTGGCGCTTCGGCAAGACCAAGCTCGCCCCGCGCATCAGCCCCGGCAAGACCCGCGAGGGCCTGCTCGGAGCGGTGGCCTTCGCGATGGTCGCGGGCGCGCTGTGCATGGAGTTCATGATCGACGGCGGTTCCTGGTGGCAGGGCCTGCTGCTGGGCCTCGCCGTCGCGGTCAGCGCCACGCTGGGTGACCTCGGCGAGTCGATGATCAAGCGGGACCTGGGCATCAAGGACATGGGCACGCTGCTGCCGGGCCACGGCGGCATCATGGACCGCCTCGACTCGCTCCTGCCGACCGCGCCCGTGGTGTGGCTGCTGCTGGCGGCGTTCGTCGGCACCGGCTGACCTGCGGGAAGGCGCCCGTACAGGCCGGGCGGTTACTCTTGGAAGGCGCGCTGCTTCTGCGGCGCGCCTTTCGTCTTACAAGGAGTACCTGCCATGGCCCGCCCCGTTCCGGGAGAGCTCACCTTCGTCGCACCGCGCGGAGTCAAGAAGCCGCCCCGGCACCTCGCCGACCTCACTCCCGAGGAGCGCCGCGAGGCGGTTGCCGCGATCGGTGAGAAGCCGTTCCGGGCCAAGCAGCTCTCGCAGCACTATTTCTCGCGGTACGCGCACGACCCGGCGCAGTGGACCGACATCCCGGCGGGCTCCCGCGAGAAGCTCCAGCAGGAGCTGCTGCCGGACCTGATGTCCGTCCTGCGGCACATCTCGTGCGACGACGACACCACCCGCAAGACCCTGTGGAAGCTGCACGACGGCACGCTCGTCGAGTCCGTGCTGATGCGCTACCCCGACCGGGTCACCATGTGCATCTCCTCGCAGGCCGGCTGCGGCATGAACTGCCCGTTCTGCGCCACCGGCCAGGCCGGCCTCGACCGCAACCTCTCCACGGCCGAGATCGTGCACCAGATCGTCGACGGCATGCGCGCCCTGCGCGACGGCGAGGTCCCCGGCGGACCGGCCCGGCTGTCGAACATCGTCTTCATGGGCATGGGCGAGCCGCTCGCCAACTACAACCGCGTCGTCGGCGCCATCCGCCGCCTGACCGACCCCGAGCCCGACGGCCTGGGCCTGTCCCAGCGCGGGATCACCGTCTCCACCGTCGGTCTGGTCCCGGCCATGCTGCGGTTCGCCGACGAGGGCTTCAAGTGCCGCCTCGCCGTCTCGCTGCACGCGCCGGACGACGAGCTGCGCGACACGCTGGTCCCCGTGAACACCCGCTGGAACGTCCGCGAGGTGCTCGGCGCGGCCTGGGAGTACGCGGAGAAGTCCGGCCGCCGCATCTCCATCGAGTACGCCCTGATCCGCGACATCAACGACCAGGCCTGGCGGGGCGACCTGCTCGGCAAGCTCCTCAAGGGCAAGCGCGTACACGTCAACCTGATCCCGCTGAACCCGACCCCGGGCTCGAAGTGGACCGCCTCGCGCCCGGAGGACGAGAAGGCCTTCGTGGAGGCCATCGCCCGCCACGGCGTGCCGGTGACCGTACGGGACACCCGTGGCCAGGAGATCGACGGCGCGTGTGGACAGCTCGCCGCCTCCGAGCGATAAATTCCGGTCAAGAATGCTCGCATTCGGCCACGAGGTACCCTGTGGCCGAACCAATTTCATATTCCGACAGGGGAGCGCCACAGCGCTGAGAGTGCGGTAACCGTCATCCGCAGACCCTCTGAACCTCGCCCCGGTCATTCGGGGTAGGAAGTTCGGTCATCACTCAAGCTGTTGCGCCCTGCCCGGCGGCCGCTCCCGGAGCGCCGGGCAGGGCCGCGTCTTCTCCTGGTCATCCAGGAGGAATCACCAGTGAGCACCACCAAGAAGATCGCGGGCGCCCTGCTCGCGACCGCGCTGGGCGTCACCACGCTCAGCGCCTGCGGCGATGCCGAGGACAAGTCCGCGGGCGGCGCCGGCGAGGCCCCGAAGTCCAAGACGGTCACCCTCGTCTCCCACGACTCCTTCAACGTGACCGAGTCGCTCCTCAAGGAGTTCGAGCAGCAGAGCGGCTACACCGTCAAGGTGCTGAAGTCCGGGGACGCGGGCGCCGCGCTGAACCAGGAGATCCTCACCAAGGGCTCCCCGCGCGGTGACGTCTTCTTCGGGGTCGACAACACCCTCCTCTCGCGCGCCCTCGACAACGGCATCTTCACGCCGTACGAGGCCAAGGGCCTGGGCGAGGTCAAGCCGGAGTACGTGCTCGACAAGGAGCACCGGGTCACCCCGGTCGACTCCGGCGACATCTGCGTCAACTACGACAAGGCGTACTTCGCCGACAAGAAGATCGCCCCGCCGCAGACGCTGGACGACCTGATCAAGCCGGAGTACAAGAACCTGCTGGTCACCGAGAACGCCGCGACCTCCTCGCCCGGCCTCGGCTTCCTCCTCGCCTCCGTCGGCAAGTACGGTGACGACGGCTGGAAGGACTACTGGAGCAAGCTCAAGGCCAATGGCGTCGAGGTCGTCGACGGCTGGGAGCAGGCCTACAACGAGCGCTTCTCCGGTTCCGCGGGCGGCAAGAAGGCCAAGGGCGACCGCCCGCTGGTCGTCTCGTACGCCTCCAGCCCGCCGGTCGAGGTGCTCTACGGCGAGCCCCAGCCGGCCGAGGCCCCCACGGGCGTGGCCACCGGCACCTGCTTCCGCCAGGTCGAGTTCGCCGGCCTGCTCAAGGGCGCGAAGAACGAGGAGGGCGGCAAGGCCCTGCTGGACTTCCTGATCGGCAAGAAGTTCCAGGAGGACATGCCCCTCAAGATGTTCGTGAACCCGGTCGTCAAGGACGCCGGGCTGCCCGAGCTGTTCACCAAGCACGGTGTCGTGATCGAGAAGCCGCAGACGGTCGCCCCGGACACCATCGCGAAGAACCGTGAGCAGTGGGTCAAGACATGGTCCGCGCTCGTCGTGAAGTAGTACCGGTGAGCAGTGCTCCGAAGGAGAGCGCGCGGTCCACGGTCGTCAGGCTGAGCCTGATGGCCGGGCCGCTCGTCTTCTTCGGACTGTTCTTCGCCTACCCCGTGGCCGCGATCGTCGGCCGCGGGCTGAAGACGGACACGGGCTGGCAGTTCGGCCGGGTCGGCGAGGTGCTGGCCCGGCCGGACATCGCCGACGTGCTCTGGTTCACCACCTGGCAGGCGCTCGCGTCGACCGCGCTCACGCTCCTGATCGCACTCCCCGCCGCGTACGTCTTCGCGCGCTTCGAGTTCCCCGGCAAGCAGTTGCTGCGAGCCCTGGTGACCGTGCCGTTCGTGCTGCCGACCGTGGTGGTCGGCACCGCCTTCCTGGCGCTGGTGGGGCGGGGCGGACTGCTGGACGAGCTGTGGGGGATCCGGCTCGACACCACCGTCTGGGCGATCCTGCTCGCGCACGTCTTCTTCAACTACGCCGTGGTCGTACGGACGGTCGGCGGCCTCTGGGCGCAGCTCGACCCGCGCCAGGAGGAGGCCGCCCGGGTCCTGGGCGCCGGCCGGTTCGCGGCCTGGCGGCGGGTGACGCTGCCCGCGCTGGCCCCGGCGGTGGCGGCCGCCTCGCTGATGGTCTTCCTGTTCACCTTCACCTCCTTCGGCGTCGTGCAGATCCTGGGCGGGCCCTCGTACTCCACCCTGGAGGTCGAGGTCTACCGGCAGACCGCGCAGCTCCTGGACCTGTCGACGGCCGCGGTCCTGACGATGGTGCAGTTCGCGGCGGTCGGGGCCGTACTCGCCGTGCACGCCCGGACCGTGCGCAAGCGGGAGACCGCCCTGCGGCTCGTGGATCCGGGGCGCACCGCGCACCGGCCGCGCGGGCTCGCGCAGCGCGGCCTGCTCGGCGCGGTGCTGCTGACGGTGGCGCTGCTGATCGTGCTGCCGCTGGGCGTACTGGTGGAACGGTCCTTCGACGCGCCCGGCGGATACGGGTTCGGCTTCTACCGGGCGCTCCAGGAGGTGGGCGCGGGCGGCGGAACCTTCCTGGTGCCGCCGCTGGAGGCGATCTGGAACTCCCTGCAATACGCGCTGGCCGCCACCGCCATCGCCCTGACGATCGGCGGGCTCGCGGCCGCGGCGCTGACCCGGCGGGGCGGCCGGTTCGTTCGCGGCTTCGACGCGCTGCTGATGCTCCCGCTCGGGGTGTCGGCGGTGACCGTGGGCTTCGGGTTCCTGATCACCCTGGACGAGCCGCCGCTGGATCTGCGGACCTCGTGGATCCTGGTGCCGCTGGCGCAGGCCCTGGTGGGCGTCCCGTTCGTCGTACGGACCATGCTGCCGGTGCTGCGCGCGGTGGACGGGAGGCTGCGGGAGGCGGCTGCCGTGCTCGGCGCGTCGCCGCTGCGGGCGTGGCGGGAGGTGGACCTGCCGCTGGTGCGGCGGGCGCTGCTGATCGCCGCCGGGTTCGCCTTCGCGGTGTCGCTGGGCGAGTTCGGGGCGACCGTCTTCATCGCCCGGCCGGACCACCCGACGCTGCCGGTGGCCGTGGCGCGGCTGCTGGGGCGGGCGGGGGAGATGAACTACGGGCAGGCGATGGCCCTGAGCACGATTCTGATGCTGGTGTGCGCGGTGTCCCTGCTGGTGCTGGAGCGACTGCGACCCGACAAGACCTCGGGAGAGTTCTGATGACGCTGCTTCGGCTGGAAGGGGTGTCGGTCCGCTTCGGTGAGCGCGCGGTGGTCGACTCCGTGGACCTGGAGGTCGCCGAGCACGAGACGGTCTGCGTGCTGGGGCCGAGCGGCAGCGGAAAGTCGACGCTGCTGCGGGTCGTCGCCGGGCTCCAGCCGGTCGCCGAAGGCCGGGTCCTGCTGGGCGGGGCGGACCAGGCGGGCGTGCCCGTGCACCGGCGCGGGGTCGGCATGATGTTCCAGGACCACCAGCTCTTCCCGCACCGGGACGTCGCCGGGAACGTCGCGTTCGGCCTGCGGATGCGCGGTTCCTCGAAGGGCGCGTACGCGTCCCAGGTCGCGGAGCTGCTGGAGCTGGTCGGGCTCCCCGGAGCCCAGGGCCGGGCGGTGGCCTCGCTGTCCGGTGGCGAGCAGCAGCGGGTGGCACTGGCGCGGGCGCTGGCCCCGTCACCGCGGCTGCTGATGCTCGACGAGCCGCTGGGACAGCTGGACCGGGGGCTGCGCGAGCGGCTGGTCGTGGAGCTCCAAGGGCTGTTCTCGCGGCTGGGGACCACCGTGCTGGCCGTCACGCACGACCAGGGCGAGGCGTTCGCGCTGGCCGACCGGGTGGTGGTGATGCGGGACGGGCGGATCGCACAGGCGGGGACCCCGCTGGAGGTGTGGCAGCGGCCGGCGTCCGAGTTCGTGGCGCGGTTCCTGGGCTTCGAGAACGTGGTCCCGGCGACGGTGTCGGGCGGGGCCGCCGCGACGGCCTGGGGCAAGGTCCCGGTGCCGGCCGGGTCGCCGCAGGGGGAGCGGCTGGTCCTGATCCGGCCGGCGGGCGTGGTGCTCGCCGCGGCCGGCCTGGGCTGCGAGGTGGTCTCGCGCACCTTCCGCGGCACGCACGTCGCACTGCTGCTGCGCCCGGAGGCGGGACCGGTGCTGGAGGCCGAGTGCGAGCTGGCCGGTGCGCCGGCCGTGGGGGAGCGGGTCGCGGTCGCGTTCGCCCCGTCCGAGGTGGTCGTGCTCCCCGGAACCCCTTAGTCGCGGATGCCGTCGCAGGCGATCGGCAGGTGGCGGGGGCCGCGCAGGACCGCGTTCTGGCGGTACGGCGGCGGGTCCTCCAGGAGCCGGGGGTTCTCCAGCCGGCGGGCCAGTTCGCTCAGCGCCAGCTGGGCCTCCAGCCGGGCCAGCGGCGCCCCGAAGCAGCTGTGGATGCCGCTGCCGAGGCCGAGGTGCTGGATGTCCGTACGGTCCGGGTCGAAGCGGTCCGGGTCCTCGTACCGCTGCGGGTCGCGGTTGCCGGAGGCCAGGATCAGCCAGAGGGACGCACCCTTGGGGATGGAGACCCCGGCGACCTCGATGTCGGCGAGGGTGCTGCGCTGGGGCAGCAGTTGGACGGGCGGCTCGTAGCGGAGCAACTCCTCGACGAGGGGGACGGCCAGGGCGGGGTCCTCGCGCAGCCGCCGGAGCACGTCCGGGTGGCGCAGCAGGGTCAGCATCCCGTTGGTGATGAGGTTGACCGTGGTCTCGTGGCCGGCGACCAGCAGCAGCGCCGAGGTGCTGAGCACCTCCATCGTCGTCATCGAGCCGTCCGGCCCCTCCGCGGTCGCCAGGTGGGACAGCATGTCGTCGCCGGGGCTCTTGCGGCGCTCCTCGATCAGCCCGGCCAGGTACATGCCGAGCTCCATCCGCACATCGGTCGAGCCCTTGTGCCGCTGCGAGGGATCGGCGTCCGGGTCGGGGTCCAGGCTCGCGGCGAGGGCGTCCGCCCACACGTGGAAACGCGGCTCGTCCTCGGGCGGCACGCCCAGCAGCCGGCAGATGACCGAGACCGGGAAGGGGTAGGAGAACTGGTCGACCAGGTCGATCCGGTCGAACCCGTCACCGTTTCCCGCGGCGACGATGCCGTCCACCAGCCCGGAGACGATGCCCCCGAGCTCACCGCGCATGTCGTGGACCCGGTGCGGGGAGTGCGGCGGCCCGAACGGGCGGTTCGTCATCCGGCGCAGCCGGTCGTGCTCCGGGGGGTCGAGGTTGAGGAAGGCGGGCGGCAGCGTCGTCTCCTCCTCCTCGGCCTGGGCCAGCGGGTCACCCTCCTTCGAGGTCAGATTGCGGCGGTCGGAGCTGATCCGGGGGTCGTGGAGGAGGCTCTGGATCTCGTAGTAGGTGCTGACGACGTACGGCCCGTCGCCCTCGTGGGACACCGGCGTCTTGCGGAGCTCCTCGTACAACGGATACGGATCGGCACGGTTCGCGTAGTCGATGATCTCCCGCAGGATGGCTTGTGTCATGGCAGGTCCTCGCTCAGTGGTGCGCGGGGGTGAAGGTCATCCGCCGGTCGGCCGGCGAGTAACCGCTCAGGGTGATCGTCGGGCCGTGCGTGGGCACTGACGGGTCCGGGAAGTCCGCGGACATCGGCTTGTGTCCCTCCGGTCTGCGGTCCACGGTGGCGAAGTCCAGCGGGAACGGCGCGGTCGTCTCGATGAGCCGCTGGTAGAAGGGCAGCCACCGGGACTGGTCGAAGGTGACGGCGCCGATGACGCGCCCCTGGTAGCCGTACACGCCGGTGAACCTGCGCTCGTCGCGCGAGCCCTGCGAGATGAGGATCTCGGTCCCCATCGACGGCACGCCGACCGACTTGATGTTCACGCCGAACTGGGACGACCAGAAGGCCGGCACCCACATGTGGGGGCGGCGGTCCGCGCTCTCGCTGAGCATGTTGTGCGCCGCCGTCTCGGCTTGGGCGACGGCGTTGCCCCAGTGCTCCAGTGACAGGAACTGGTAGCCGAAGAGCGCGTGCGGGGAGCGTGCCACGTCACCCGCCACATAGATGTCGTCGGTGACGATGCCCCGGATGTCGAAGGCCCGGCAGCCCGCGTCACAGGCGATGCCGCGGGGTCCCGCGCCCAGCCCGGACCCGGCGAGCCACTCGGTGTTGCGCTGCGCGCCGAGCGAGACGACCACCACGTCCGCCTCGACGGTGGCGCCGTCGGACAGGTGGGCGGCGCGGACCCGTCCGGCCGGGTCGCCCTCCAGCCCGGTCACCATCACCCCGGTACGCAGGTCCACGCCGGCCTCGCGGTGCATGTCGGCCGCGACCTCCCCGATGACCCCGCCGAGCGCGCCGACCAGGGGCGCGGCGCCCCGCTCGGCGACGGTGACGGGCAGGCCGCGCTCCCGGCAGGCGGACGCGATCTCGGACCCGGTGAAGCCGGCCCCGATGACGAGCACCCGGCGGGGGCCGGCGGCGAGACTGCGTTCCAGGGCGGCGCCGTCGTCGCGGGTGCGCAGGACGAAGACGCCCTCCAGCGCGCCTTCCTCCTCGTTCGGCCACGGCCGGGCCCGTACGCCGGTGGCGATGAGCAGCCGGTCGTACTCCACCTCGTCGCCGTCGGCGAGCCGGACCCGCCGGGCCGCCATGTCCAGGCCGGTGGCGGGGACCCCGAGCCGCCACGTCGCGTCCAGGTCCCGGCGGCGGGGGAGGGCGGTACGGTCCGCGGTGGCCTTGCCCAGCAGCACCTGCTTGGACAGCGGGGGCCGGTCGTACGGCTCGTACGGTTCGTCCCCGATCAGCGTGAGCGAGCCCGCGAAGCCCTTCTCGCGCATGGTCTCGGCGGCCCGCAGGCCCGCCAGGGAGGCGCCCACGACAACGATGCGGCCGTCGCGCTTGAGGCGCTCGAGGGTTCCGTCGCCGCTCACGGCGCACCTCCGGGGATCGCCGCCGCCGCGAGTTCGCCCGCGGCCCCGGCGGCCCCGGCGGCCCCGGCGGCCCCGGCGTCATCGGCATCCTCGGCGCCCTCGGCTTCGAGCAGGATGGCCCCGACCGGGCACGCGGCGACGGCCCGCGCGACGTTCTCGCGCTGCTCCGCGGCCGCCTCCGGGTCGTACAGCAGCGACTCGTCGCCGTGCATGGCGAAGACGTCGGGAGCGAGGAACGCGCACTGCGCGTATCCCTGGCAGCGGTTCAGGTCGACGACAAGCCTCATGAGGGATCAGCCTTTCCGTGGCCCGATCATCCCCGTTCCCCCGTCCCGTCCCCTCGCGTCCAGCATGCGCTACCTCATGCCGACCCGCAGGACATGCAGGCCGACGACCAGCGCCCAGGCCGGCAGGATCAGCTCGGACCAGGGGATCCCGGAGCCCACGAGGATCAGGACCAGTCCCGTGACATAGCCCAGCAGGGCGAGCGGGCGAGGGAAGATCCCGAGTCGGCGCCCGATGGTCGAGGTCGCGAAGACGAACACGGCTGCCATCCGCATCGCGTAGGTCGTGAGCACCGTGTACGCGTACTGGCGGCCGAAACCGGCGTCCGCGCTCTCCTGGAGGACGGTGCCCGCAGCGGCGGCGGCGACGAACAGGGTCGCGACGAAGACGAAGCCGCTGCCCAGGAAGACGGTGGCCACGAACCGGTCCTCGGCCTCCCCGGCGTGCGCGCGCACGGCACCCATGAACCAGAGGAAGCAGATGCCGGCGAAGGGCACGATCTCCAGGGCCACCCGCACCGCCCAGCGCTTGTCGGGATCGACGGCCGCATCGGCGCCGTCGCCCGAGGGGATGGCGAGCCGCATCAGTACGATCGCCGCCGCCAGCAGTACCGCGAAGGCGATCCCGGCCGTTCCGGCGGCCCGGGGTGTGCGCAGCCGTGCGCTCGTCGGCTCCATGGCCCCTCGCTCTCTCCCCCGTCCAGCAAGCGACAGCTGCCGCGCGCCCGCCATCGGGAACGGCCAAGGGGGTGAGGGAGCCTTCCCCCGGACCCTTCGGCTACGGGACCGGGACGGGGGCCGGCTCGGGGGCTCCGGTCTGCGCCTCGGCGCCGTCGTGGTTGCCGTACCAGGCCACCGCCACCGCGCCGGCGACGGCCAGGACGAAGCCGAGGACCGCGAGCCAGGCGAGGCCGGGGCGGGCGGCGTCGCCCAGCCAGAGCACGCCGATCGCGCCGGGCAGTACCGTCTCGCCCACCACCAGCGCCGCCGTCGCGCCGTTCACCGAACCGATCTGCAGCGCCACGGTGTGCAGGTACATGCCGCCGATGCCCGCGATCAGGATGGCGTAGAGCGCCGGGTCGGACAGCAGCGCGGCCGGGTCGAAGGGGTCGATGCCGTTCAGGATGCGGACGCCGACGCCGAGCGCGCCGAAGGCCAGCCCCGACAGCAGACCCGCGAGGATCGCCGCCCGGGCGCCGAGGAACCGCACGGCCACCGTGCCGCCGACGATGATCAGTACGGTCACCGCGAGCAGCCACCAGTGGGTGGACATCGGGGCGTGGTGGCCGCCCTCGTGGCCGGCCGCCGTCGCCAGCAGCACCAGGGCCGTGCAGACGACCCCGATCGACGTCCATTCCTTGCGGGTCAGCCGGATCCCCAACAGCTTCACGCTCAGCACCGCGGTGATCACCAGGTTGGCGCTGATCACCGTCTGGGAGAGGAACAGCGGCAGCAGCCGGGCCGCGAGGGCGCCCAGGGCGAAGCCCACGAAGTCCAGGATCGTTCCGACGATGAACTCCCAGGTCATCGCCGCCTTCGCGGTCGACGACAGGTTCGGCCCGCCGTGCGCCGTCACCCCGGCGGAGGCCGGCGACATCCGGGCCGCCCGCCGCGAGCCGACGGCTTGCAGGACGGACCCCGTGCCGTAGCAGATGGACGCCGCGATTGCGGTCAGCAGGCCTATGAGCACCGAGGGCTCCGTTCACGTCTGGCAGGTTTTACGTGCGGGTTTACGTGCGGGTTTTGCGTACCTATGCCAGACGTGCGAACGGGCCGGGAAGTTGCCTGTGGACCTCAGGTCATCGAGGCGAGTACCGCCGGCACCTCGTCCACCGAGTCCACCAGCGCGATCCGGGACTCCAGCGGACGCCCCGCCGCCAGCGCCCGCAGCAGCGGCCAGGCCGGCAGGTGCTCCGTCCAGTGCGCGCGGTCCACCAGGATCATCGGCGTCGGCTCGCCCCGGGACCCGTAGTAGTTCGGGGTCGCGTTGTCGAAGATCTCCTGCACCGTGCCCGCCGCGCCCGGCAGGAAGACCACGCCCGCGTTGGACCGGGCCAGCAGCCCGTCCTCGCGGGTGGCGTTCGCGAAGTACTTGGCGATGTGGCCCGCGAAGGCGTTCGGCGGCTCGTGCCCGTAGAACCAGGTCGGGATGCCCACCGAGTCGCCGCCGCCGGGCCAGCGGCTGCGTACGGCGAAGGCGGCCTGCGCCCAGTCGGAGACCGACGGTGCGAAGGACGGGGCCTTGGCCAGCATGTCCAGCGCCTCCGGGAGGGCCTCGTCCGGCGCCGGGGCCAGATAGGCGCCCAGGTTGGCCGCCTCCATCGCGCCCGGTCCGCCGCCGGTGGCGACGGTGAGCCCGGAGCGGCTCAGCGCCCGGCCCAGTTCCGCCGCGCCCCGGTACTCCGCTCCGCCGCGGGCCATCGCGTGGCCGCCCATCACGCCGACGACGCGGGCGCCCGCGAGGTGCTCGTCGAGGGCGTCGCAGATGGCGTTGTCGTGGATGGAGCGGAGCATCGAGGAGAAGACGTCACCGTCGGCCTTGGTCTCCTGGAACCAGCCGTACGCCTGGGCGTCCGGGGTGGACTCGTAGCCGTCCGGCAGTCCGGCGAACAGCTCGTCCGCCGTGTACAGCAGTCCTCGGTACGGGTCGAACGGCAGGTCGGGGACGGGCGGGAAGACCAGCGCGCCGTCCGCGCGCACCTTCACGGCGGCGTCGGGCTCCATGGGGCAGCCGAGGAACACGGCCGAGGAGGTGTCGGCCGACAGCAGCGCGAAGGTGCGCTGGAGCAGGTTGACCGACTGGATCCGGTATCCGCTGAGCGAACCGCGGGCCGCGACCTGGTCGAATTCGGCGAGCGTCTCGATCTCGGTGTCGATGTATCCGTTGACCATTCGGCCCACCCTAAGGGCTGCCCGCCTCAGCGAGTCAATGCCAGCGACGTCAGCTGCGCCACACCCCAGCTGAGCGGTACGCACACGGCCACCAGCGCGGTCGCCCGCAAGGTGGCGGCCGTACGGAGGACCGCGCCCGGGGCGCCGAGGCCGGCCAGGGTCTCGCGGGCGGCGGCCCGGGCCTGGTGGACCTCCACCGCCGAGGTGAGCAGCGTCGCGGCCACGCACAGGGCCACCAGCGCGGCCGCCGGCCCGGTCAGCGGGCCGAGCGGGACGTCCAGCCCGCCCCGCTCGCGCAGGGCCACAGCGGTCAGGGCGCCCGCGCCGACGGCGCACAGCACCCCCAGGGGCGGCCCGAGCCGGGGCGCCTCCTCCTGGAGGGTCCGCCCGGCGAGCAGCCGGAGCGCGCCCGGGCGCACGGCCTGCACGAGGGACCCGCAGGCGTAGGCCACGCCCGGTCCGGCCAGGGCGAGCCCGACGGCGGTCAGCGCCCAGCCGGCGAGCATTCCGGCGCCGCCGCGGCCGGCATACGCCTCCACCGCCAGCCCGCAGGCGGCCAGGGCGATGCCCCAGGGCAGCCGGGTCTGCGGGGCCGTCGGCGTGTGCGGCCGCAGCGCGAGGGCGGTGGCGGCCGAAGCGGCCAGCGGGAGCAGGGTCAGCAGGGTCAGGGCGGCCGCCACGGGCAGCGGCCGGTCGGCGTGCAGCAGCGCGGCCCCGGCGCCGTCGAAGGGCAGCCCGGCGACGTCCCCGCGCAGGTGGAGGAAGGCGGCCAGGGCGAGGGCGCTGCCCAGGGTGCAGGCGACGGCCGTGGAGATCGTCGCGACGAGCGTGAGCCGGACGGGCCCCAGCCCGGCCGCGTCCAGCCCTTCCCGGGGCCGGGTGGCCGGGTCGGTACGGGCCACGGCGACGGCGAACTGCACGGTGACCGCGAGCGGGACCAGCGCCCACATCAGCCGAGGGAACGATCCGGCGGGCCGGGCGGCGGCCTCGGCGAGTACGTACAGCAGCAGGAAGCCGCTGCCGGCAGAGGCGGCGGCCACCAGCAGCCGGCGCAGCTGGACGAGCGGCCGGGAGCCGCGGGCTAGGCGGAGAGCGAGCACGCGGCCTGGTCCTCCGGGGTCTGCGGGGCGGCAGCCGCCGCTCCGGCCGGCCGGCCGTCGAGCAGGGCCACCCGCCGGTCGGCGACGGCCGCGGTCTCCTCGTCGTGCGTGGCCAGCAGCACCGTGATGTCGTGCGAGCGGGCCGCGGTGGTCAGCGTACGGAGCAGCAGGGCACGCTCGGTGCGGTGCAGCGGGGCCGTCGGCTCGTCGGCGAAGATCACGGAGGGCTGGTTGACCAGGGCCCGGGCCAGGGCGACGCGCTGGGACTCGGCCTGGTTGAGGGCGCCGGGGCGCTTGCGGGCGAAGCCGCCGATGTCGAGGCGGTCCAGCCATTCGCAGGCGGCGTGCTTGGCGGCGCGGTGCGGGGTGCCGGCGATCAGGAGCGGCAGGGCCGCGTTCTCCCAGACCCGCAGCTCGGGCAGGAGCTGGGGCGCGGGGCCGATCCAGCCGAAGCGGTCGCGGCGCAGCCGCTCGCGGGTCAGCGCTCCCATGGTGTGCACGGGCACGCTGTTGAACCAGACCTCGCCCTGCTCGGGCACCAGCTGCCCGGACAGGCAGCGCAGCAGCGTGGTCTTGCCGCTGCCGCGCGGGCCGGTGACGGCGAGGATCTCGCCCGCGCGCACGCCGAGCGAGACGCCGATGAGGCCGGGCGAACCGCTGTGGGAGTAGTGAAGGGACCGTGCCCAGAGGACGTCATTATCCGGTGGGGCGTTGTCCGGTGGAGCCACCATGGCGTACACCTCCGTCCGGGGGGAACGAAGCGGAGCCGGCTTAAGTCACTGGCGCCACAAGGAGATGTAAAGAGATGAACGTCTTGGATGGTGACAGCACACGGCCCGGACCCCCTCGTTCTCACTCGAACGGGGGATCCGGGCCGTGTGGTCGGACTACTTACGGCTCGGCTGCGCCTCGGGCTACAGCTTGGTCCAGGCCTCGGTGAGCACCGAGCGCAGGATGCCTTCGATCTCGTCGAAGGTGCCCTGGTCGGCTGTCAGCGGCGGAGCCAGCTGGATGACCGGGTCGCCTCGGTCGTCGGCCCGGCAGTACAGGCCGTTCTCGAAGAGCGCCTTGGAGAGGAAGCCGTAGAGCACGCGCTCCGTCTCCTCGTCCGAGAAGGACTCCTTGGTGGCCTTGTCCTTGACGAGCTCGATGCCGTAGAAGAAGCCGTTGCCGCGGACGTCGCCGACGATCGGCAGGTCGTGCAGCTTCTTCAGCGTCGAGAAGAAGGCGTCCTCGTTGTCCAGCACGTGCTGGTTGAGGCCTTCCTTGTCGAAGATGTCGAGGTTGGCGAGCGCCACCGCGGAGGACACCGGGTGTCCGCCGAAGGTGTAGCCGTGCAGGAAGGTGTTGTCGCCCTTGTAGAACGGCTCGGCGAGCTTGTCCGAGATGATGCAGGCACCGATCGGGGAGTAGCCCGAGGTCATGCCCTTGGCGCAGGTGATCATGTCCGGGATGTAGTCGAACTTGTCACAGGCGAACATCGTGCCCAGGCGGCCGAAGGCGCAGATCGTCTCGTCGGAGACGAGCAGGACGTCGTACTCGTCGCAGATCTCGCGGACCCGCTGGAAGTACCCGGGCGGCGGCGGGAAGCAGCCGCCGGCGTTCTGCACCGGCTCCAGGAAGACGGCGGCGACGGTGTCGGCGCCCTCGAACAGGATCTCCTGCTCGATCTGGTCGGCGCACCAGCGGCCGAAGGCCTCGGGGTCGTCGCCGTAGATCGGGGCGCGGTAGATGTTGGTGTTCGGCACCTTGTGCGCGCCGGGGACCAGCGGCTCGAAGGGGGCCTTGAGGGCCGGCAGGCCGGTGATGGACAGGGCGCCCTGCGGGGTGCCGTGGTAGGCCACCGCACGCGAGATGACCTTGTACTTGGTGTGCTTGCCCTGCAGCTTGAAGTACTGCTTGGCGAGCTTCCAGGCGGTCTCGACGGCCTCGCCGCCGCCGGTGGTGAAGAAGACCTTGTTCAGGTCGCCCGGGGCGTAGTGGGCAAGGCGCTCGGCGAGCTCGACGGCCTTGGGGTGCGCGTACGACCAGATGGGGAAGAACGCGAGTTCCTGGGCCTGCTTGTAGGCGACCTCGGCCAGTTCCTTGCGGCCGTGACCGGCGTTGACCACGAACAGTCCGGCGAGACCGTCCAGGTAGCGCTTGCCCTTGTCGTCGAAGATGTAGGTGCCTTCACCCCGCACGATGGTGGGGACGGGCGAGTTCTCGTACGACGACATGCGGGTGAAGTGCATCCACAGGTGGTCGTACGCGGTCTTGGAGAGGTCCTGGCTCACGGGCTATCGAGTTCCCCACATGTAGGTCTGCTTCTTCAGCTTCAGGTAAACGAAGCTTTCGGTTGATCGCACGCCGGGGAGCGCGCGGATCTTCTTGTTGATCGTGTCGAGCAGGTGGTCGTCGTCCTCGCAGACGATCTCCACCATCAGGTCGAACGAGCCCGCGGTCATCACCACGTACTCGCACTCGGCCATCGCGGTCAGAGCATCGGCCACGGGGTCGAGGTCACCCTCGACGTTGATGCCGACCATCGCCTGGCGCCGTAGCCCCACGGTGAGCGGGTCGGTGACGGCGACGATCTGCATGACGCCCTGGTCGAGCAGCTTCTGCACGCGTTGCCGCACAGCCGCTTCGGACAGGCCCACGGCCTTGCCGATGGCTGCGTAGGGACGGCGACCGTCCTCCTGCAGTTGCTCGATGATCGCCAGGGACACAGCATCGACCGAAGGGGACGGTTGTCTGTTCCTGGAATCTGCGCTTCGACTGACCACGAACTCACTGTGCACGAGGAGTCGACAGTTCCGCAAGGCGCAACCGATGAAATTCGTTGTTTGGCGTCTCAGATCTCACTGATTTCGTAGTTCATGGTGTGTGGGCCTGTCGAAACCGTCGCCCCAGGAGTTAGGCTGGGTACTTGTCTCAACCATTGGACATGTGATCAGGAGTGTGGCTGTAGTGACCACCGAACTGCGTCGTCTGCGCAACTACATCGGCGGGGAGTTCAAGGACGCCGCCGACGGGCGGACCACCGAGGTGGTCAACCCCGCTACGGGCGAGGCGTACGCCACCGCCCCGCTCTCCGGCCAGGCCGATGTGGACGCCGCCATGGCCGCCGCGGCCGCCGCCTTCCCGGGCTGGCGCGACACGACCCCCTCCGAGCGGCAGAAGGCCCTGCTCAAGATCGCGGACGCCTTCGAGGCGCGCGCGGACGAGCTCGTGGCCGCCGAATCGGAGAACACCGGCAAGCCGCTGGGCCTGACGGCCAGTGAGGAGCTGCCGCCGATGGTGGACCAGATCCGCTTCTTCGCGGGTGCGGCCCGTCTGCTGGAGGGCCGCTCGGCCGGCGAGTACATGGAGGGGATGACCTCGATCATCCGCCGTGAGCCGGTCGGCGTCTGCGCCCAGGTGGCGCCGTGGAACTACCCGATGATGATGGCCGTGTGGAAGTTCGCCCCGGCCATCGCCGCGGGCAACACCGTGGTGCTCAAGCCCTCGGACACCACCCCGGCCTCCACCGTCCTGATGGCCGAGATCATCGACTCGGTCCTGCCCAAGGGCGTCTTCAACGTCATCTGCGGCGACCGCGAGACCGGCAAGGCCATGGTCGAGCACTCCACCCCGGCGATGGCCTCCATCACCGGCTCGGTGCGCGCGGGCATGCAGGTCGCCGAGAGCGCCTCGAAGGACGTCAAGCGCGTCCACCTGGAGCTCGGCGGCAAGGCCCCGGTCGTGGTCTTCGAGGACGCCGACATCGCCAAGGCCGTCGAGGACATCGCGGTCGCCGGCTACTTCAACGCCGGCCAGGACTGCACCGCCGCGACCCGCGTGCTCGTGCACTCCTCCATCCACGACGAGTTCGTGAGCGCGCTCGCCAAGGCCGCCGCCGACACCAAGACCGGCCAGCCGGACGACGAGGACGTGCTGTACGGCCCGCTGAACAACCCGAACCAGCTGAAGCAGGTCGCGGGCTTCATCGAGCGCCTCCCCGCCCACGCCAAGGTCGAGGCGGGTGGCCACCAGGTCGGCGAGAAGGGCTACTTCTACGCCCCGACCGTGGTCTCCGGCCTCAAGCAGGACGACGAGATCATCCAGAACGAGGTCTTCGGCCCCGTCATCACCGTCCAGTCCTTCACGGACGAGGCCCAGGCCCTGGAGTACGCGAACGGCGTCGAGTTCGCCCTCGCCTCCTCGGTGTGGACCAAGGACCACGGCCGCGCGATGCGGATGTCCAAGAACCTCGACTTCGGCTGCGTGTGGATCAACACCCACATCCCGCTCGTCGCCGAGATGCCCCACGGCGGCTTCAAGAAGTCCGGCTACGGCAAGGACCTCTCCGCCTACGGCTTCGAGGACTACACCCGCATCAAGCACGTGATGACCTCGCTCGACGGCTGATCCGCCTGGCGCCTGGAAGGGGCGGGCAATAGACAACATGTCTATTGCCCGCCCCTCCGCGTTCCCAGAGGCTTTGGCCATGCCTCAACTCGCCTTTTCCCGCCGCTCGGCGATCCGTGGCCTCGGCGCCGCGGGCCTGCTGGCCGCCCTCACGGGCTGCGGAGTGCCCGCCGCCTACGTCCCCGAGGGCCGACGGGAGGGCCCGGACCGCTCCGAGCGGGACCAGAGCGTCGCCTTCTCCAACTGGCCGCTCTACATAGACACCGACGACGAGGACGAGAACCGGCGTCCGACGCTGGACGCCTTCACGGAGAAGACCGGCATCGAGATCCGGTACACCGAGGACATCAACGACAACGACGAGTTCTTCGGCAAGGTCAGCCCGGCCCTGATGAGCCACCAGGAGACCGGCCGCGACCTGGTCGTGGTCAGCGACTGGATGGCCGCCCGCTTCGTCCGTCTGGGCTGGGCCCAGAAGATGAACCGCTCGGCGCAGTCCAACGTGGCCAGATACCTCGACCCCCAGTTGCGGTCCCCCGCCTTCGACGAGGGCCGGCTGCACACCGTGCCCTGGCAGTCGGGGATCACCGGCATCGCCTACAACCGAAAGGCCCTCGGCCGGGAGATCAGGTCCGTACGCGACCTGTGGCACCCGGACCTGGCGGGCAAGGTCACCCTCCTCTCGGGCCTCGACGAGTCCTTCGCCCTCCTCATGCAGGGCAACGGCGTGGACGTCACCCGGTGGACCGAGTCCGAATTCCACCGGATGTGCGACCAGGTGGAGAGCATGGTGAAGAAGAAGCACATCCGACGCTTCACCGGCAACGACTACACCTCCGATCTCAGCAAGGGCGATGTCCTGGCCTGCCAGGCCTACTCCGGAGACGCGATCCAGCTCCAGGCCGACAATCCCGACATCGAGTTCGTCGTTCCCGACGAGGGGGCCGAGCTGTGGGCGGAGAGCCTGCTCGTGCCCAACCTCGCCCGGCACAAGGCCAACGCCGAGGCGCTGATCGACCACTACTACGCGCCGGAGGTGGCCGCCGAACTCGCCGCCTCCGTCAACTACGTCTGCCCCGTCCCGGCCGCCCGCGAGGTCCTGGCGGGATCCGGCGACAAGGAGACCGCCGCACTCGCCGAGAACCCGCTGATCTTCCCCGACGACGAGATGCGCAAGCGTCTCGTCGTGGCCCGGGACATCACCTCGGCCGAGCGCGCCTCCCTCGCCAAGCGCTGGAACTCCATCGTCGGGCTCTGACGGCGGGGCGCGCCCGTCATGATCACGGTCCGGCCGCAGAACTGAACATGTTCAGCAATTGCGCTGAACGTGTTCAGAAATCTGCGTACGCTTCCTTCCATGAGCGAGAGAAGCGCCCTTGAGCGGCGGATCCGTGCCTGGCTGACCCTGTTCCTCGTCTGTCTCATCCTCAGCGGGCTCACCGCCTTCCCCCTGGTCAGTGAGCTTCACTGGGCCAACTCCCTGGTGGACAACGAGTGGCTGCGGCGCGTGGGCGACGGACTGGACCAGGCTGACGCCGAGTACCCCTTCCTCCTGTACGGCACCGACTGGCTCGCCTTCGCCCACTTGGTGATCGCCGTCTTCTTCCACGGCGTCCGCCGCGACCCCGTCCGCAACATCTGGATCATCGAAGCGGGCATGATCGCCTGCGCCGGAGTGATCCCGCTGGCCCTCATATGCGGCCCCGTCCGGGGCATCCCCTTCTGGTGGAGCGTCATCGACATGTCCTTCGGCGTCTTCGGGGTGATCCCCCTCCTGCTCCTGCGCCGCATGATCAAGCGCTTGGAGGCGATGCCCGCCTGACGGCTACTTCGCGAAGGCCGCCATCACGATGCCCAAGGTCACCGGGTTCATGTCCTCGCCTTTGGCGTTCGTGGAGTTGACCGAGTAGGCCAGGGTGCGCGAGAGGTCGCGGGTCGCGCCCATCGCGGTGTTGTAGCCATACCGGCCACCTGTCTTCCCCCAGGCCACCGCGCCGTCCGGCAGGACGATCCGCGACAGCCCCGCAGTCAGGGTCGCGGGCTTCCCGCCGGCGAAGTTCTTCACATCGGGCACGGTGAACATCTCCTCCAGCTGGGGCTTCGGCACGATCCGCCCGCTGAACAGGGCCACGGTGAACCGCTCCAGATCGGCGGTCGTCGAGATGATGTCGCCGGCCGCCCACCGGTCCGAGGAGTTCCACTCGGTCACATCGCGCAGCCCGGTCGAGCCGTCGGCCCCCGCCACCGCCTGGTAGCCGAGGTTGTGCGGCCCGTGGATCTTCGTCTGGGTGCGGCCGGGGAACGAGGTGTGGCGCAGCCCCAGCGGTATCAGGAGCCTGTGGCCCACCACCTCCTCGTACGCCGTGCCCGTCACCTTCTCGATCAGCACGCCCAGCAGCGTGTAGTTGATGTTCAGGTAGTGCTGCGCCGCACCCGGTACGAACTCCGGCTCCTTCGCCAGGGCGTTGGCGAGCTGGTCGTGCGGATCGGTCACATCGAAGCGGTGCTCCCACTGCGCCTCGAAGGAGTCGCCCGAGCCGTCGGCAGCCGGTATGCCGCTGGTGTGGTTGAGCAGCTGCCGCACCGTCACGGTCCCGTAGGAGTCGGGGACGCTCGCCGGCAGGTACTGCCGGACCGGCTTGTCCAGGTCCACCCGGCCCTCGGCCGCGAGCTGGAGCACCACCGCCGCGGTGAAGGTCTTGGTCACCGACCCGGCCCGGAACCGGCCCTGCTCGACGGCCTCCCGCCCGGTGCGGATGTCCGCGACGCCCGAACTGCCCTGCCAGGAGCCGCTCGTACCCCCCACCCGGACCAGCGCGGCCGTCGCGTCCTTGTTCTGCGCGCCGACACCCGCGATGGCCCCCTCCAGCGCCGTCGCGTTCGGCGGCGTGGAGACGGCCGGCGCCGTGGGCGCCTGGAGGGCCCGGCGGCCCGGAGCGGCCTGGGCGGCTTGGGCGGCCTGGGCGGCTTGGGACGCGGCCTGGGCAGCCTGGGCGGTGACCACCGGTCCCGACGCGATGCCCAGGACCAGAGCGGCGGCGATCAGCGTGCGCGTACGTGCATTCATGACGGTGTTCCCCCTGCGAGACCGTGGGACCGTGCTGCCCCGACGGCCTCAATGTTGCTGCTCACAGGGGTCATCGCGGATCACCAACAAGAGGGGTCTTCACCGGTACGACAACTCACCACCCAGAGGGAGCCGACACGCCGACACTCACTCCCCAGAGGGAGTACCCGCCGCGATCAGACCCGTCTCGTACGCGCAGATCACCGCCTGGATCCGGTCCCGCAGCCCCAGCTTCGCCAACAGGTTCCCCACGTGCGACTTCACGGTGTGCTCGCTCACCACCAGCGCGGCCGCGATCTCCGCGTTCGACAGCCCCCGCCCCAGGTGCAGCAGCGTCTCCCGCTCCCGCGCCGTCAGGACCTCGAGCCGCTCGGCCGACAGCTCCCGCCCGGCCGCCGGCCGCGCCGTCGCCGCCGTGTACTCCTCGATCAGCCGACGTGCCACCGAAGGCGCCAGCAGGGACTCGCCCGCCGCCACCACCCGTACGGCATGCACCAGATCGTCCCGCCGTACGTCCTTGAGCAGGAACCCGCTCGCCCCGGCGTGCAGCGCCTCGTACACGTACTCGTCCGAGTCGAAGGTCGTCAGCATCACCGTCCGGCAGGAACTCGTCCCCGAGATCGTCCGACAGGCCTCGATGCCGTCCAGCACCGGCATCCGGATGTCCAGCAGCGCCACATCGGGCCGCAGCGAGCGGACCGCCTCGACGGCCGCCGCCCCGTCCCCGGCCTCGGCCACGACCTCGATGTCGTCCTGGCTGTCCAGGATCATCGCGAACCCGCTGCGCACCAGCTCCTGGTCGTCGGCCACCACCACACGGATCGTCAATTCCCCACCTCCAGCGGCGAGGTTACAAGCAGTGCGCGCAGCGAGAAGCCCCGCCCGTCGGGCCCCGGACCGGACTCCGCCGTGCCGCCGTGCGCCGCCGCCCGCTCCCGGATCCCGATCAGCCCGTGCCCGCCCTGCCCGCCGGATCCGGCCCGCGCCGCGGGCCCCCGCCCGTCGTCGGCCACCGTGATCGTCAGGTCCCGCGCCGTGTGGTGGAGCCGTACCGCCACCCGCCCGGCCCCCGCGTGCTTCACCACGTTCGTCAGCGCCTCCTGCACGATCCGGTACGCCGTCGTGTCCACCGCCGGCGACAGCGCCCGTACCTCGCCCGTCTCCTCGTAGGAGATCTCCGGCCCGCCCATCCGCACCCGGTCCAGCAGCGCCGGCAGCCCCCCGACCCCCGGCTGGGGCTCGCGCGGGGCGGGGCCGTCCTCCCGCAGCACGCCCAGCATGCTCCGCAGTTGCGCCATCGCCTCCCGGCCCGTGTCCGCGATCGCGTCGAAGGCGGCCTCGGCCCGCTCCGGGGCCCGCCGTACCGCCACCGGACCGGCCTCCGCCTGCACGATCATGATGCTGACCGCGTGCGAGAGGATGTCGTGCATCTCCCGCGCGATCCGCGCCCGTTCCCGCGCGGCCGCCTGCTCCGCCTCGATCCGGGTGGCCCGTTCCAGCTGCGCCGCCCGGTCCTCCACGGCCGAGGTGTACGCCTGCCGCGTGTACTGCAGCCGGCCCAGCGCGTACGCCGCCGCAGTGACGAAGAGGGTGAAGAGCAGCTCGCGCGCCGTCCCCGTGTTCCAGCCCACCGACAGGGCGACCGCCGCGGCCGAGAGCAGCCCCACGGCCGTCCGGACCCGCGCCGTGCACAGCAGCGCCACCGTGTAGAAGGCGATGAGACCCGCGTACGGAAGCGGCTGTCCCGGCCCGTCCAGTGTCATCTTGTACACGCCGCCGACGGCCAGGACGGCGACGAGCACCGCCACCGGAGCCCGGCGCCGCCAGATCAGCGGGAGCACGGCGAGCGCGGTCATCCCGTACGAGCCCCAGTCCGCGGGCGGCAGCTCGGCCGAGCGGGGCACCACGAAGGGCATGGTGACGGCCAGTTGCACCAGCAGCGTCAGCCCGAGGTCCTGCCACCGCGGATCGGCGCGGCGGACCCGCTCGCCGAGGGCGCGTATCACCGGCGGGACTCGGCCCGCACCGCGGCCAGCGCGTCCAGCCGGTTCGTGGTCACGGAGTCGACTCCGGCCGCGATGACCGCACGCATCGCACGCTTGGTGTCGGGGGTCCAGGCCGACACGAGCAGCCCGTCGCGGTGGACCGCGTCCGTCAGCTCCCGGCTGACCAGCCCGAAGCGGTAGTTGAGCCAGGCCGGCGTCACCGCGTCGATCAGCACCCGGCGCGGCGGTGACAGCGTCGTCCAGGTCAGGGCGATCTCCGCGCCCGGATCGGCCGCGCGCACCGACAGCATGGTCTTCGGCCCCGCGCAGTAGTACGCGCGCTCCCGCGCCCCGCACTCGCGGACCTGGCCGACGACGGTCCGTACGTCCTCGTAGGCCGCACCCGGCAGGTCGATCATCACCCGGCCCGCGCCGGCGGCCATCAGGGCTTCGCGCAGGGTCGGAACCCCGCCCTGCGTCAGCTCCTTGAGCTGCGGGGCCGTGACCGCGTCGATCCGCACGTCATGGCCCCACAGCCGTTGCAGCGTCTCGTCGTGGAGCAGGACGGGCGCCCCGTCGCGGGTCAGCCGCACGTCGATCTCGACGGCGTCCGCCCCGCGGGCGTAGGCGGAGCGGATCGAGGCCAGGGTGTTCTCACGGACTCGGTACGGATCGCCGCGGTGGCCGACGGCAGTCAGGGTGCGCATGGCCCCATTCTCAGGGGCCGGAGGGATCGGGGGGAGGTCAGCGCGCCAGCCATTCGGCGGTGTAGGCGTCGATCTCCTCGCTGAGCCGGGCCTTGCCGGCCGGGTCCAGGAAGGAGGCCTCGACGGCGTTCTTCGCGAGGGCGGCGAGACCGCGCTCGTCGAGGTCCAGCAGGCGGGCGGCCACCGCGTACTCGTTGTTCAGGTCGGAGCCGAACATCGGCGGGTCGTCGCTGTTGATGGTGACGAGCACGCCGGCCCGCACCATCTCCTTGACGGGGTGCAGGTCGAGCTCGCTCACCGCGCGCGTGGCGATGTTGGAGGTCGGGCAGACCTCCAGCGCGATGCGGTGCTCCGCGAGGTACGCGAGGAGCTCCGGGTCCTGGGTGGCGCTGGTGCCGTGGCCGATGCGCACGGCGCCCAGCTCGCGGATGGCGTCCCAGATGGTCTCCGGGCCCGTGGTCTCGCCGGCGTGCGGCACGCTGTGCAGGCCGGCGGCGCGGGCGGCGTCGAAGTACGGCTTGAACTGCGGGCGCGGCACGCCGATCTCGGGGCCGCCGAGGCCGAAGGAGACCAGGCCCTCGGGGCGCAGGTCCAGTGCGAGGCGGGTGGTCTCGGCGGCGGACTCCAGGCCGGCCTCGCCGGGGATGTCGAAGCACCAGCGCAGGACGACCCCGAGTTCGGACTCGGCCGCCTTGCGGGCGTCCTCGATGGCCTCCATGAAGGCGTGCTCGTCGATGCCGCGGCGGGTGGAGGAGTACGGGGTGATGGTCAGTTCGGCGTAGCGGATGTTCTGCCGGGCCATGTCACGGGCGACCTCGAAGGTCAGGGTGCGCACGTCGGCCGGGGTGCGGATCAGGTCCACGACGGAGAGGTAGACCTCGATGAAGTGCGCGAAGTCCGTGAAGGTGAAGAAGTCGGCGAGCGCCTCGGGGTCGGTGGGGACCTTCGAGTCGGGGTGGCGGGAGGCGAGTTCGGCCACGATCCGCGGGGAGGCGGATCCGACGTGGTGGACGTGCAGTTCGGCCTTGGGCAGCCCCGCGATGAAGGGGTGCAGATCGGTCATGGAAGTGCCTCCGGAGGGACGCTGGTGCGGGCAGGTCGGCCATCATCGTAGGCAGGCCGGTGACTGTCGGTGGCACCGCTTAGCATGGCTGTACGAGAGGGGGGCGCCGCATGACCGATCAGAGCCCTGAGCCGAGGGACCCGTGGGCGCCGCCGGAGCAGCCGGCCGTGGATCTGGGCAAGGCCCAGGCCGCGCCGGGCGTGTCGGGGGCACAGCCCGTGCACGACCAGCCGACGATCGCCGGTATGCCCGGCGCCGAACCGGCGGCGTCCGGGCCGGCGTCCGGCCCCGCGCCGATGTCCGGCCCCGCGCCGGTCACCCAGCCCATGACCCCGCCCGCGTACGGGTACCCGGCCCAGCCCGGCCCGGCCGGATACGCCTACCCCGGACCGCCTCCCGCCCCGCAGGGGTACGGGTACCAGGGCCACCCGGGGTATGCGGGATACCCGGGCCACGTCCCGTACCCGCCCTACGGGGCGCCGCAGCCGAGCAACGGCTTCGGCATCACCGCGCTCGTGCTCGGCATCCTCTCGGTGGTCGGGTGCGTCACCAGCTTCATCGCGGTCGCGCTCGGCATCGGGGCGGTCGTCTTCGGCGCGCTGGGCCGCGGCAAGGCCACCCGCGGGCAGGCCACCAACGGCGGGATGGCGCTGGCGGGCATCATCCTGGGCGCGATAGGCATCGTCCTGGGCGGCCTCATGCTGGCGATGGCGATAGCCGGCTTCATGGGCGCGGACTCGGACAGCGGCCCGGGGTACGACCCGTCCTCCAACTCGCGGTTCCAGGAGAGGGTCTGACCCCGGGCCCGCGCCGGCCTCACGCCGCCCAGGGCCAGTCGGCGTCCTGACCGTTCTCGATCAGGGTCACCATGCGGAAGGCGGCGTCCGTCAGCCCCCCGAAGGTGTGCCGCGCGCCGGAGCCGGAAGGCGCGTGGCCCACCCGGTACCCGGCCAGGTTCCAGGTGTAGACCGGAACCGTGGCCGGAACCAGATCCGTCGGGTCGCCGTCGGAGTGGTAGGTGGCCTGCTCGTCGGTGACGATCAGGACCCGCTCGTGCCCGTTGTAGTGCCGGCGCACGGCCTGCGCCGTGTAGGTGCCCCCGAGGTTCTCGAACCTCTCCAGCACCTTCAGTACGGACTCGCCGCGGCGGTACGGCACGTCCTTGCTGGTGGTACCGAACTGCACCAGGTCCGCGTCCTCGGCACGCAGCGCGAGCGCCGCGCCGAAGACCGCCGCCGCGTCCGCCCGGTTGAGCTCGGAGCGCTCCGACAGCGGGGACCACATCGAACCGGACCGGTCCACGAGGACCAGCGTCCGGCCGGGCAGCGCGGGCACGTTGGCCAGCGAGTGGCCGAGCGCCTGCTCGAGGGGGTACGCCCAGCGCAGCGAAGGCGCGTGCCGGTAGGCCGCCAGGTAGCGGAAGGGGAACTGCCGCGACCGCGCGACGACCTGCGGATCGCTGACCTTGGCGGCCACCTGCGCGGCCACCGCGTCCGAGACCCCGGCCTGGTCGAAGTTGCGCAGGTTCCGCAGCAGCGCCATCGCGCCCATGGACGGGATGACCGCCTCCCAGGCGGCCGCGTCCATCGGGCCCTGCAGCCAGCCGGCCAACGCCTCCCAGGTCATGCCCGCCTCGGCGAGCCGCTCCGCGCCGTCCGGGGCCGTGACCACGGCGCGGCGCTGCGCCACCGGCAGTTCCATGAGCGCGCGGTGGGCGACGAGGGTGCGGTTGCCGGCCGGCGCCGCGGCGGTTTCCGGGTGGTGCCGGCGGTCGAGGGCGTGGCGGAACAGCTCGCCCTGCCATGCCTTGGCCGGGTCGGGGGAGGCGTGCACGAGGTTGAGGACGTCGCCGAAGCGGTACCCCCGTCGGGCAGAGGAAGTGTCGTACTTCAACAGCGAGGTGCCGGTGTACAGGCGGCGCACGGCGTCGGCGATGCCGCGCTTGACGGGCTTGGGCACGTTGCGCCCGTAGGTGGCCGTCCAGTACGCGAGCAGCTCGCCGGGCTCGTCCGCGCGCCGCAGCACGCAGTCCACGACCTGCCGGTTCGAGGGCCCGTCGGTGGCGCCCGCGTCGAGGCGCGCCTTGACGTACTCGGCGGCGCCGACGAGCGAGGCGGTGCGCATGTTGCCGTCGCCCCGCAGCCAGCCCAGGAGCCCCGCGGTCCACTGCGGGTCCTCGACGGCGAGGGTGCGCACGAGCGCGGCGAACCGGTCGTCGCGGGCCTCGCCGCTCTCGTAAGCGGTCCGCTGCGACACGAAGTTGGCGACGGCGAGCAGGAAGAGCTCCGAGCGCGGGTCGCGCACGAAACCGCGGCTGCCGTGGTGGTTGGCGGCCCGGCGGCCGTCGGAGCGTACCGGCGAGGCGGGTGCGGTGGCCGAAGCCGTCGCGGGCGCCGCCTTGGACCGGCGCAGGTTGAAACGAGCCATGTGAATCCCCCCGAATTCAAAGGAAGCAGGGGGAGGCGGTGCGTGCGGGATGCCCGAGATCAAAGTCGGCGACGGACTGTGTCGACTGCTCTGCCAAGCTGAGCTACCGGCCTGAGCCGGGCGGGATTCGAACCCGCGACCCGTTGATCCGGAAGTAACCGTTGCCTGCGCACCGGGCATCCCGCACGCGGCCTCCCGAGATCAAGGTGGCGGCGGCCTGGTTTCGTGGAGGAAGGAGCCGCAGCCGGCGCACCGGGAGGTGCGTGATGTAGGTGTCCAGAGATCGAGGTCGGTGAAACCACAAGGTGCTCTACCAACTGAGCTACACCGACCCGAAGCCGATGACGGGACTCGAACCCGCGGCCGCCCCATGAGAAGTGGAAGTAGGTCTCGCCTTCGCACCTGGACGAGTCCCACATTAGGCGGCGGTTTTCGGGCGCCGCCACGCAATTAAACGGGGGCCGCCGACAGCAGCGTGGGCACCATCACCGACCCGCCGTCCGTGCCGCGCGACAGCGGGACCCATATCAGCCCCACCATGCGCGGACAGTCGCACTCCATGCCGGGATCGATTCCCAGCCGCGGCTCGCCCTCCGCCACGTCCACGCGGTAGCAGGACGTCCAGCCCGAGGGGTACGGCGCCTCGTACGCGTACCGCACCCCCAGGGCGTGCAGGCCGGTCTCCTCCGCCACCTCGCGCCGGACCCCGTCCTCGGGGAGCTCGCCCTCCTCCAGGCCGCCGCCGGGCAGGGTCCAGTACTCCGGCCCGTCGTGCCGCCCGGCGGGCCCCTTGCCGCGCTCCCGGACCATGAGCACGCAGCCGTCGCGGATGATCACGGCGGCCACCCGGCGCCGCTCCGTCACGCGGCGCTCTCCCGCAGCCGGTCGCGGGCCTCCATCAGCGCGAAGCCCAGCAGGTTCAGCCCGCGCCAGCGGGCCGGGTCCAGGGCGCGCTCGTCGTCGGGCGGCAGCCCGATGCCCCAGATCCGGTCGAGCGGGCTGGCCTCCACCAGCACCCGGTCCCCGGTGGTCAGCAGGTACGAGCGCAGCGCGGGCGTCGAGCCGAACTTGTGCACGCTGCCCTCCACCACCAGGGCGAACCGCTCCCGCTCCCATATCGCGTCGTCGAAGCCGCGCACGAGGCGCCCGGCCTTCTTCGCCTCGGCCGGAGTGCTCGCCTCCAGCACGGCCCGCTCCGCCTCCGCGTCACCGAACAGCCGTGCCTTCCCGGCCATCATCCAGTGCTCGGCCGTGGCATACCGGACATCACCCACAGTGAAAGCGGACGGCCACCACTGGCTGAGACAGCTCGGTCCGAGCTTCCCGTCGGGCCGCGGACGGTGTCCCCAGAACGGCAGGAACTTCACCCGCTCACCACGGCTGACCTGCTTGATCAGCTTGTCGATCATCTCCATGCACGCGAGTCTGGCACCCGCCACTGACACTTCGTACGGGATTTCCGGTGTGCCTCGACACATGGTCGACCGATTCCGTCGCGTAATCAAAAGGCAACAACGGAATCACTTGGCCGAGGGGGCCACCTCTGTCAGGATCGGCAGTCAATTCGAGCTGTAGCTCGAACTGTAGCTACGGAGAGCGTGAGAGCGTGATGGGCAACCGCTTCCAGGTCAAAGACCGCTTCGCGGACGGCGCGCAGTACATCGACGGGCAGCTCAGAGCCGGCACCTCGGGGCGGTCACACACCGTGATCGACCCCGCCACCGGTGACGAGGTGCTCACCTACGAGCTCGCGAGCACGGCGGACGTGGACGCGGCCGTCGCGGCCGCCAAGAGAGCCTTCCCGGCCTGGTCCGCGGCCACCCCCGGCGAGCGCTCCGACGCGCTGCACCGGCTGGCCGCCGTACTGGCCGCGCAGGCGGAGGACTTCGCGTACGCAGAGTCGCTCCAGTGCGGCAAGCCGATCAAGCTGTCGACGGAGTTCGACGTACCGGGCACCATCGACAACACCGCCTTCTTCGCGGGCGCCGCACGCCACCTCCAGGGGCAGGCGGCGGCCGAGTACTCCGGGGACCACACCTCGTACGTACGCCGCGAGGCCATCGGCGTCGTCGGTTCCATCGCGCCCTGGAACTATCCGCTCCAGATGGCCGCCTGGAAGATCCTTCCGGCCATCGCCGCGGGCAACACCATCGTGCTCAAGCCCGCCGAGCTCACCCCGCTGACCTCCCTGATGTTCGCCCAGGCGGCCAAGGAGGCGGGCCTGCCCGACGGCGTGGTCAACATCGTCACCGGCGCCGGCCGGGACGCCGGCGAGCACCTGGTCGGCCACCCCGACGTGGTCATGACCTCCTTCACCGGTTCCACGGCCGTCGGAAAGCGCGTCGCCGAGATCGCGACCGCCACCGTCAAGCGGCTGCACCTGGAGCTCGGCGGCAAGGCGCCCTTCCTGGTCTTCGACGACGCCGACCTGGAGGCCGCCGCGCACGGTGCCGTCGCCGCCTCGCTGATCAACACCGGCCAGGACTGCACCGCCGCCACCCGCGCCTACGTCCAGCGCCCCCTGCACGACGCTTTCGTGGCCCGCGTGGCGGAGCTGATGGAGAGCGTCCGGCTCGGCGACCCCTTCGCGGCGACCACCGACCTCGGCCCGCTGGTGTCGCACGCCCACCGTGACCGCGTCGCCGGTTTCGTCGAGCGCGCCCGCGCGTACGCCACCGTGGTCACCGGCGGTGAGATCCCCGGCGGGGACCTGGCCGAAGGCGCGTACTACCGGCCCACCCTGATCGCCGGCGCCGCCCAGGACAGCGAGGTGGTCCAGTCCGAGATCTTCGGCCCGGTCCTCGTCGCCCTGCCCTTCGACACCGACGACGAGGGCATCGAGCTGGCCAACGACACCCCGTACGGTCTCGCCGCCTCCGCCTGGACCCGCGACGTGTACCGGGCGAACCGCGCCACCCGCGAACTCAAGGCGGGCTGTGTCTGGGTGAACGACCACATTCCGATCATCAGCGAGATGCCGCACGGCGGCTACAAGGCGAGTGGCTTCGGAAAGGACATGAGCTCGTACTCCTTCGAGGAGTACACGCAGGTCAAGCACGTGATGTACGACAACACCGCGGTCGCCGCGAAGGACTGGCACCGCACGATCTTCGGGGACAGATAGCCGGCCACCGCCCGACCAGCGGTACACCTCCCGAAAGGGCACAGCGCATGGAGCAGTTCGAGCCCGACCGCCTCTCGGCGGCGCAGTACGCAGCGATGCGGCGCAGCCTCACCAGCGGGCGCGGCGCCCTCACCCGCCGCTCGCTGCTGCGCGCCTCCGGAGTCGGAGCGCTCACCCTCGGCGGCCTGTCCGCCCTGAGCGCCTGCGGCATTCCGCCCGCCAAGCGCTCGGGCGACACGGCGGTGGCCTCCGACGACCATTCGGCACAGGAGAAGGAAGTCAACTTCTCCAACTGGACCGAGTACATGGACACCAGCGACGACGAGAAGACCCGTCCCACGCTGGAGGAGTTCACCAAGCGGACCGGGATCAAGGTCAAGTACACCGAGGACATCAACGACAACGTCGAGTTCTTCGGCAAGATCCGCCCGCAGCTCGCGGCCGGCCAGGACACCGGGCGCGATCTGATCGTCGTCACCGACTGGCTCGCCGCCCGCATCATCCGCCTCGGCTGGGCGCAGAAGCTGGACCCGTCCAACCTCCCGCACGCCTACGCCAACCTGATCCCGCAGTTCCGCAACCCCGACTGGGACCCGGGCCGCGCCCACAGCTACCCGTGGACCGGCATCGACACCGTCATCGCCTACAACTCCAAGGCCACCGACGGCAAGAAGGTCGACTCCGTCACGCAGCTGCTGGACGACCCCTCGCTCAAGGGCCGGGTCGGCTTCCTCACCGAGATGCGCGACACCGTCGGCATGACCCTGCTCGACCAGGGCAAGGACCCGGCGACCTTCACCGACGCCGATTTCGACGAGGCCGTCGGCCGGCTCCAGAAGGGCGTGGACAAGAAGCAGATCCGCCGCTTCACGGGCAACGACTACACATCGGACCTCGACAAGGGCGACCTCGCCGCCTGTCTGGCCTGGGCGGGCGACGTCATCCAGCTGCAGGCGGGCAACCCGGACATCAAGTACGCGATCCCGGCGCCCGGTTACATCACCTCCAGCGACAACCTGCTGGTCCCGGCCCAGGCCCGGCACAAGGCCAACGCCGAGAAGCTCATCGACTACTACTACGAGCCGCCGGTCGCCGCCCAGCTCGCGGCCTTCATCAGCTACGTCTGCCCGGTCGAGGGCGTCAAGGACGACCTCGCGAAGATCGATCCCGCCCTCGCGGACAACCCGCTGATCGTCCCGGACAAGGCGATGGCCGCCAGGGCCCACGCCTTCCGCTCCCTCACCGGCGAGGAAGAGACGGCGTACGAGGAGAAGTTCGCCAAGCTCATCGGAGCCTGACGGGTCCCGCCGCCCCCACCGGCACCCGTACCCGCACCCCCGCGCTCCGCCCCCCTCCGACGACACACACCGAAGGCCCAGGCCCATGACTGACAAGACCGCGGGCGGCGACGTCCGCCTCGCCGGGATCAGCAAGCACTACGGCACCTTCACCGCCGTGCAGCCGCTGGATCTCACCATCCCCCAGGGCTCCTTCTTCGCCCTGCTCGGCGCCTCGGGCTGTGGGAAGACCACCACCCTGCGCATGATCGCCGGCCTGGAGGAGCCGTCCACCGGCACGGTCCACCTCGGCGACCGGGAGGTCACCGACCTGCCCCCGTACAAGCGCCCGGTCAACACCGTCTTTCAGAGCTACGCGCTGTTCCCGCACCTGAACATCTACGAGAACGTGGCCTTCGGACTGCGCCGCCGCGGAATCAAATCCGTCAAGAAGCAGGTCGACGACATGCTGGAGCTGGTCCAGCTCGGCCAGTTCGCCCAGCGCAAGCCGCACCAGCTCTCCGGCGGCCAGCAGCAGCGCGTGGCCGTGGCCCGCGCGCTCATCAACCACCCGCAGGTGCTGCTCCTCGACGAGCCGCTCGGCGCCCTCGACCTCAAGCTGCGCCGCCAGATGCAGCTGGAGCTCAAGCGGATCCAGACCGAGGTCGGCATCACCTTCGTGCACGTCACGCACGACCAGGAGGAGGCCATGACCATGGCCGACACGGTCGCCGTGATGAACGGCGGCCGCGTCGAGCAACTGGGCGCCCCCGCCGAGCTGTACGAGAACCCGGCCACCACCTTCGTCGCGAACTTCCTCGGCACCTCCAACCTCATCGAGGCGGAGGTCCTGGAGGCCGGCTCGGCGGACGTCACCGTCAGCTCGGCGGGCACCACGCTCCGGCTGCCCGCCGCGCGATGTTCGACCACACCCCGCGCCGGCGGAAAGCTGCTGGTCGGGGTGCGTCCCGAGAAGATCTCCCTGGTCCACGCGGACGAGGAGGACTCCATCGCGGCGGGCCGCAACAAGGTCGCCGGCAAGATCGCCGACTCCTCCTTCATCGGCGTCTCCACCCAGTACGTCATCGACAGCCGGGTCTGCCCCGAGCTGGAGGTGTACGCCCAGAACATCGAGCGGGACCCGCGCCTGGTCCCCGGCGCCGAGGTCATCCTGCACTGGAACCCGGAGCACAGCTTCGGCCTCGACGCGGCCCAGGACATCGACGCGGGCATCGAGACGGTGGAGGAGAGCGCGTGACCGCCACCGCGGCGCCCCCGCAGACCTCCGCCCCGGCGCATCCCCCGGTCCACCGGCCGTCCCTGCGCAAGCGCCTGATCCCGTACTGGCTGCTGCTCCCCGGCCTCCTGTGGCTGCTGGTCTTCTTCGTGCTGCCGATGGTCTACCAGGCCTCCACCTCGGTGCAGACAGGTTCCCTCGAAGAGGGCTTCAAGGTCACCTGGCACTTCCAGACCTACTGGGACGCCTTCACCGAGTACTACCCGCAGTTCCTGCGCTCCCTGCTGTACGCCGGCACGGCCACCGCGCTGTGCCTGCTGCTCGGTTATCCGCTGGCCTACCTGATCGCCTTCAAGGCGGGCCGGTGGCGCAATCTGCTGCTGGTGCTGGTCATCGCCCCGTTCTTCACCAGCTTCCTGATCCGCACCCTGGCCTGGAAGACGATCCTGGCGGACGGCGGCCCGGTGGTCGCCGCCCTCAACAAGGTCGGCTTCCTGGACGTCACCAGCTGGCTCGGCATGACCGAGGGCGACCGGGTGCTGGCCACGCCGCTCGCGGTCGTCTGCGGTCTCACGTACAACTTCCTCCCCTTCATGGTCCTTCCGCTCTACACCTCGCTGGAGCGCATCGACACCCGCCTCCACGAGGCGGCCGGGGACCTGTACGCCCGCCCCGCCACGGTCTTCCGCAAGGTGACCTTCCCGCTGTCGATGCCGGGCGTGGTCTCCGGGACCCTGCTCACCTTCATCCCGGCGAGCGGCGACTACGTCAACGCCGAGCTGCTCGGCTCCACGGACACCCGGATGATCGGCAACGTCATCCAGTCGCAGTACCTGCGGATCCTCGACTACCCGACGGCGGCCGCGCTGTCCTTCATCCTCATGGCCATCGTGCTGATCATGGTCACCATCTACATCCGCCGAGCGGGGACGGAGGACCTGGTCTGATGCGTTGGCTTCGCCGCAACCTCGTAGTGATCGCCGGTCTCGGCACGCTCGCCTACATGATCCTGCCGAACGTCGTCGTCACGGTCTTCTCCTTCAACAACCCCACCGGGCGGTTCAACTACGCCTGGCAGGAGTTCTCGCTCGACGCCTGGAAGGACCCGTGCGGGGTCGCCGACCTGTGCGGCTCCCTCTCGCTCTCCCTCCAGATAGCCCTGTGGGCCACCATCGGCGCCACCGTCCTCGGCACCGCCATCGCCTTCGCGATGGTGCGCTACCGGTTCCGGGCGCGCGGCGCGGTCAACTCGCTGATCTTCCTGCCGATGGCCATGCCCGAGATCGTGATGGCGGCCTCGCTGCTCGCGCTCTTCCTCAACATGGGCATCCAGCTGGGCTTCTGGACGATCCTGATCGCCCACGTCATGTTCTGCCTCAGCTTCGTCGTCGCCGCCGTCAAGGCGCGCGTCCTGTCGATGGACCCGCGGCTGGAGGAGGCCGCGCGCGACCTCTACGCCGGACCGGTGCAGACTTTCGTACGGGTCACCCTGCCGATCGCGGCGCCCGGCATCGCGGCGGGCGCGCTGCTCTCCTTCGCGCTCTCGTTCGACGACTTCATCATCACCAACTTCAACTCGGGCAACACCGTCACCTTCCCCATGTTCGTGTGGGGATCGGCCCAGCGCGGTACGCCTGTGCAGATCAACGTCATCGGCACGGCGATGTTCGTCATCGCGGTGCTGGTGGTCCTGGCCGGCCAGATGGTCGGCAACCGCCGCAAGAAGGCACAACCGAAGTAGACCCCTGTAGGGAGTTGGAAGCCATGGCCCCAGTCGCCATGCGTAGTGTTGCGAAATCCCTTTCCGAAGCGAAGCCGGTCTCGTACTGGCTGGACGACCCCGGCAAGCCCGCCCCCCGTCCGGCGCTCACCTCCGACGAGCGGTGCGACCTGCTGGTCGTCGGAGGCGGCTACAGCGGGCTGTGGACCGCGCTGCTCGCCAAGGAGCGTGACCCCGGCCGGGACGTCGTGCTGATCGAGAGCAAGGAGGCGGGCTGGGCCGCCTCCGGCCGCAACGGCGGCTTCTGCGCCGCCTCCCTCACCCACGGCCTGTCCAACGGGCTGGCCCGCTGGCCCGAGGAGCTCGCCAAGCTGGAGGAGATGGGCGCCCGCAACCTCGACGCCATCGAGGAGGCGGTCGCCCGCTACGGCATCGACTGCGACTTCGAGCGCACCGGCGAGATCGACGTGGCCACCGAACCGCACCAGGTGGAGGAGCTCCGCGAACTCCACGAGGAGGCAGTGCGCCTCGGCCTCGCCGACGGCTCCGAGTGGCTGGACGGCGACGCGCTGCGCGCCGAGGTCGACTCCCCGACCTTCCTGGCCGGCGTCTGGGACCGCGAAGGCGTCGCCATGCTCAACCCGGCGAAGCTGGCCTGGGGCCTCAAGCAGGCCTGCCTGGACCTGGGCGTACGGATCTACGAGAACACGCGCGGCCTGAAGATGTCCGCGGTCGGCGCCGGGATGGCCGTCGAGACCCCCTACGGCACGATCCTCGCGCGCCGGGTCGCCCTGGGAACCAACATCTTCCCCTCGCTGGTCAAGCGGATCCGTCCCTTCACGGTCCCGGTCTACGACTACGCCCTGATGAGCGAGCCGCTGGACGAGGCGCAGCTGGCCGCCGTCGGCTGGAAGAACCGGCAGGGGCTGGGCGACAGCGCCAACCAGTTCCACTACTTCCGGATCACCAAGGACCACCGGATCCTGTGGGGCGGCTACGACGCGATCTACCCGTACCGGGGGAAGCTCGACTCCGAGTACGACCACCGCCCCGAGACCTACCTCAAGCTCGCGGAGCACTTCTTCACCGCCTTCCCGCAGCTGGAGGGCCTCAAGTTCAGCCATGCCTGGGGCGGTGCGATCGACACCTGCTCGCGCTTCTCGGCCTTCTTCGGCACCGCGCACTCCGGGAAGGTCGCCTACGCGGCCGGCTACACCGGGCTCGGGGTCGGCGCCACCCGCTTCGGCGCGGACGTGATGCTGGACCTGCTGGACGGCGCCTCCACCGAGCGCACCCGGCTGGCGATGGTGAAGTCCAAGCCGATGCCGTTCCCGCCCGAGCCCTTCGCCTGGACCGGGATCACGCTGACGAAGTGGTCGCTGGCCCGCGCGGACGCCCGGGGCGGGCACCGCAACCTGTGGCTGCGGACGCTGGACCGCTTCGGCCTCGGTTTCGACAGCTGATCCGCACGCGCTCCCGGCGGACACATGTGATCACGGTGTGACCCGCTTCACCGCCATGGAGTAACGAAACCCGCGTCATAGCTGCGCCCGGCCCCGCTCTCTCCCGGTGAGAACCCCTCACCTACAGGGAACGGAGGCCGGGCGATGGCGATCCCGGGTGCCAAGACGGCGGTGGAGTGGCTGGTATCGGCGGCGCCGGACCCCGACGCCTGCCGCTGGGAGTGGGAGCGCAACCCCCTCGCGGTCGCCCTCCTGCCCGCCGGCCGGCAATGGGACGTGCTGATCCTGCCGGGGGAGCTGGGGCAGGCCACCCTCGACGTACTGAACCTGCTCCTCGACCGGCCCGGTCCGGTGCTCGCCGACTTCGGCGACGCCCGGCTGGGCTTTTTCGTGCCCCCCGGCACGGCGTCCCGCTGGCTCGGCACGGGTGTACGGGGAGCGGGGCGCGGGACCTGGATGGTGGTCCCGTACCCCGGCCGGGCGACCGGCGGGGTCCGCTGGCTGGTGCTCCCGGACGGCCGGGGCACGCTGACCGATCCGGTGGTGCTGGAGCTCGCGATGCACGAGGCGGCGGCGCACGTGGTGGCACGAGAGGGCCGGAAGCCTTGACAAGGGCATTGGTCTGGACCATCTTGGGCGCCGCTGCTGCTGCTGCTCAATCCCCAGCGGCCTGGCTCCATCCCCCCACGCACCGGAGGCAGTTGTGCGCAGAGCCACGTCCCTCCTTGCGGCCGCCGCACTCGCGGTGGCCGGCTTCCTCGCCGCGGGCCCGCCCGCCGCGGCGGCCGACGCCGGCCTGATCCGCAACGGCGGCTTCGAATCCGGCCTCGACGGCTGGAGCTGCTCGGCCGGCAGCGGAGCCCCCGTCACCACACCCGTCCACAGCGGGAGTTCCGCCCTCAAGGCCACCCCGGCGGGCCAGGACGACGCCCGCTGCTCCCAGACCGTCACCGTCAAGCCGGACTCCGCCTACACGCTCGCCGCCTGGGTGCAGGGCGCGTACGCCTACCTCGGCGCGGCCGGGACCGGGACCACCGACGTGTCGGTCTGGACCCAGGCCCCGGGAGCCTGGAAGCAGCTCACGACCAGCTTCCGCACCGGCCCGTCGACGACCTCCGTGACGGTCTACACGCACGGCTGGTACGGCCAGCCGGCCCACGTCACCGACGACCTCACCCTGGTCGGCCCCGACCCCGGCGGCCCAGGCCAGCCCCGGCCCCCGGCCGCCCCCACCGGCCTGACGGCATCCGCCACCTCGTCGAGCTCGGTGTCCCTGTCCTGGGCGGCGACCGCGGGGGCCACCTCGTACAAGGTCTACCGGGACGGCGCGACGCCCCTGACCGTCACGACGCCCTCCGCGGCGGTCACCGGCCTCGCCGCGTCCACGACGTACACCTTCCAGATCGGCGCGGTGAACGCGGCGGGCGAGTCCCCCAAGAGCGCGCCCGTCTCCGCGACCACCACCAGTGGTGGCGGTGGCGGCGGCGGCCTGCCCGCGCACGCGCTCGTCGGCTACCTCCACGCGAGCTTCGCCAACGGCTCCGGCTACGTCCGCATGGCCGACGTACCCGGCTCGTGGGACGTCATCAACCTCGCCTTCGGTGAACCGACCTCGGTGACCTCCGGGGACATCCGCTTCTCGCTCTGCCCGGTCGCCGAGTGCCCGAACGCGGAGTCCGCCGCCGAGTTCAAGGCGGCCGTCAAGGCCAAGCAGGCGGCCGGCAAGAAGGTCCTGATCTCCATCGGCGGCCAGAACGGCCAGGTGCAGCTCGCGACCACGGCCGCCCGGGACGCCTTCGTCTCCTCCGTCGGCAAGATCATCGACGAGTACGGGCTCAACGGCCTCGACATCGACTTCGAGGGCCACTCCCTCTCCCTGGCCACCGGCGACACCGACTTCCGGGCGCCCACCACGCCGGGCATCGTCAACCTGATCTCGGCCGTGAAGACCCTCAAGGCCAGGTACGGCCCGGACTTCGTCCTGACCATGGCCCCCGAGACCTTCTTCGTGCAACTGGGCTACCAGTACTACGGCTCAGGCCCCTGGGGCGGCCAGGACCCGCGCGCCGGCGCGTACCTCCCGGTCATCCACGCCCTGCGCGACGACCTCACCCTGCTGCACGTCCAGGACTACAACTCGGGCTCCGTCATGGCCCTCGACAACCAGTACCACTCCATGGGCGGCGCGGACTTCCACATCGCCATGACCGACATGCTGCTCACCGGCTTCCCGGTCGCGGGCAACTCCTCCCGCGTCTTCCCGGCGCTGCGCCCCGACCAGGTGGCCATCGGCCTGCCGGCCACCACCAACGCGGGCAACGGACACACCCCGCCCGCCGAGGTGAACAAGGCGCTGGACTGCCTGACCAAGAAGGCGGGCGCCAGCTGCGGCAGCTACCAGACCCACGGCACGTGGCCCGCGCTGCGCGGCCTGATGACCTGGTCGATCAACTGGGACCGGTTCGGCTCCTGGGAGTTCTCCAGGAACTTCGACGCCTACTTCGGCTGACCGCGAGCGCGACCGCGAGCAGCAAGGGCGTACACATCAGGAGGCTGGCCAGTACGTCCAGAGGCCAGTGGAAGCCCCGAAGGACGAGCCCGACGGCCGTGGCCCCCGTGAGGACGAGGGCGGCGGCCGTCGGCCACCTCCGGCGGACGTGCGGCTGCACGAGGAGGGCCGCCGCCCCGTACGCGACGCACGCGGTCGCGGTGTGGCCCGAGGGGAAGTAGCCGGCGGCCCAGGGCTCCAGGGGTCCCGGGCGGCCGGTCCACTCCTTGAACGGGATGATCAGCGCGGGGACCGCGGCCATGGCCAGACCCGCGGCCGAGGCCCCCCGGCGATCGCCGCGCCGGACGGCGTACGCGAGGGCGAGGAGCAGGACGGGCAGCGCGACCGGGATGTTGCCGAGGTCCGAGAGGCGTTCGGTGAGCGCGTCGGGGGCGCTCCGCACGACGGCGCGGCTCAGCGCGTGATCCGGCGTCAGCAGGGGCCCCGACACCAGGACCTGCCAGGTGATCAGGGCGAAGAGGGCCGCACACAGGGCCGCGAGCAGAGCGAGGGGGAGAGTGGCCGGCCGTCCCGGAACAGGGGGGATGGTTCCGGGACGGCCGCCCTGATCGGGTCGCCGTGCGCCCCGGGGGGTTTGGGGCGGACGGCTGTCCGATCGGTGAGGAGAGTGCGCGAACGCATGCCCAGTGCGGCGCTGGGGAAGCCCGGTACTGGTGTCGCCCCCGGTTTCCCGGGAGCGGGGTGTCTCACTCATCTGCAGAAACCGTACGGCAGCGGAAGGGGGACCGACAGCAGGAACGCGCTCCCGCCATCGGCCCCCCACACGTTCTTCACAGCGTCCGACCGTTACCGGTGGTAGTGATCGCGCGCTGCGCGCGCACGTTCTAGCCTTTCGATCAGACGGCCGCTCAGGTCTCCGCTCAGATGTCCGTGCCGATGGCCGCGAACGCGGCCTCGATGAGGTCCAGGCCCTCGTTCAGCAGGTCGTCGCCGATGACGATCGGCGGCAGGAAGCGGAGCACGTTGCCGTAGGTGCCGCAGGTGAGGACGAGCAGGCCCTCGGCGTGGCAGGCCTTGGCGAGCGCGCCGGCCGCCTCCGGGAACGGGGTCTTGGAGACCGGGTCCTTGACCAGCTCGATCGCAATCATGGCGCCGCGGCCGCGGATGTCGCCGATGATCTCGTACTTCTCCTGCATGGCCGTCAGGCGGGCCTTCATGACGGACTCGATCTTCTTCGCCGCGGCGTTGAGGTCGAGCTCCTTCATGGTCTCGATGGAGCCGAGCGCACCGGCGCACGCCACCGGGTTGCCGCCGTAGGTGCCGCCCAGGCCGCCCGCGTGGGCGGAGTCCATGATCTCGGCGCGGCCCGTCACGGCGGCGAGCGGCAGACCGCCCGCGATGCCCTTGGCGGTGGTGATCAGGTCCGGGACGATGCCCTCGTCCTCGCACGCGAACCACTGGCCGGTGCGGCAGAAGCCGGACTGGATCTCGTCGGCGACGAAGACGATGCCGTTCTCGTTGGCGAACTTCACGATCGCCGGGAGGAAGCCCTTGGCCGGCTCGATGAAGCCGCCCTCGCCGAGGACCGGCTCGATGATGATCGCGGCGACGTTCTCGGCGCCGATCTGCTTGGTGATCTGGTCGATCGCCTGGGCGGCGGCCTCGGGGCCGCAGTTCTCGGCGCCGGTGGGCCAGCGGTAGCCGTAGGCGACCGGCACGCGGTAGACCTCGGGGGCGAACGGACCGAAGCCCTGCTTGTACGGCATGTTCTTCGCGGTCAGCGCCATCGTCAGGTTCGTACGGCCGTGGTAGCCGTGGTCGAAGACGACGACGGCCTGGCGCTTGGTGTACGAACGGGCGATCTTGACGGCGTTCTCGACGGCCTCGGCGCCGGAGTTGAACAGCGCCGACTTCTTCGCGTGGTCACCCGGGGTCAGCTCGGCGAGGGCCTCGCAGACCTCCACGTAGCCCTCGTACGGGGTGACCATGAAACAGGTGTGGGTGAAGTCCGCGAGCTGTGCGGAGGCGCGGCGCACGACGGCCTCGGCGGAGGCGCCCACCGAGGTCACGGCGATGCCGGAGCCGAAGTCGATCAGGCGGTTGCCGTCGACGTCCTCGATGATGCCGCCGCCCGCGCGGGCCGTGAAGACGGGGAGCACGGAGCCCACGCCGCCGGCCACAGTCGAAAGGCGGCGGGCCTGCAGCTCCTGCGACTTGGGGCCGGGGATCGCGGTGACGATGCGACGCTCCTGCGGGACAGCGGTCATAGAGGGCTCCTGGGGGGTGTTTTCGGACGCACTTGTGTCTTTGTCCGCAGGCTAGGCCCGGGGGAGGGGCTAACGCATGCTCCGTTCGGGAGTGGTGCCCGCGTGTCCTTGTCCGCGACGGCCATAGGAAGCCCCGGGCGCATGTCTTCGTGGATCACGGCCGGGCACGGGCCCAAGGCCCTGCCCGGGTACTAGATTGAGCGCCGCAGAGGCATGGCACGGGCAGGGGGCAGGGGTTTCATGGACAGCGACGGCACGCACGGCACCGACGCGAGGCGGATGCCGCGCACCGGGCACGTCCCCCGGCCCGCCGGACCGGCCGGGCCGCCGCCCGGCCCACCGCCGAAACCCGCCCACGCGCCGAGCGCCGGCCCCGCCCTCGCCGACTGGCTGCGCACCCCGCGCACCTCGGACGGGCCGGGAGTCTGGTCGTACGGACACGTGCCGCGCGCCGCCGAGGAGCCGGAGGCCACCCCGACCCGCCAGCTGGTCAGCGGGGCCCTCATCGCGCTGCTGGCCGGGCTGCTGCTGTGGTCCCTGCTGTGGAACGGCTACCTCGGCGGCTTCTGGCTCTGGCCGCTGTACATGTTCACCCCCGACTCCTGGGCCGGGACGCTCCCGTCCGTCGTGGCCGCGTACATCTGGTACGCCATCGTCGCGATCACCCTGGTGATCGGCTTCGGGCGACTCGGCCGCTGGCCCGAGCTGGCCCGGCGGGTGCTCGGCAGCCGCGCCCTGCGCGCCGCGAAGGCGGCCGTCCCGGCCCCCCGGCCGCCCGAGGCGGGCGGCCCCGACGACCCGGCCGCCTGGCCCGGGGTGCGGGGTGCCGGGCTCGTGGAGGTGGCCGAGGCGCTTGCGGCCGAGGTGGGGTCCGGGCGGATGAACGACGTCGACTACGCCCGCATCCGCCGGGCGTGGGAGACCGTGCGCGTCGACCCCTCCCGGGCGCGGGCCTTCGCCGAGGCCGTGCGCGACAAGGGCGCCGGGGCGTGCGTGCACCCGTCCGGCGCCCGCGACCTGCCCGTGCGCGCCGCCCGGCACGACCTGCTCGCCCGCCAGGTGCTGCTCGGCACCGTCGACGACGCGGCGCGCAACCCCTACCCCCGCCGGGGCGTGGGCCTCGCGCTCGACCCCGGGGTGCTCGGGACCTCCCTGCTCGCGGTGGGCCCCTCCGGCGCCGGCAAGACCCGCCACCTCGTGCGGCCCGTCGTGGAGTCCCTCGCCCTGCAGGCCCTGGCCGGCCAGGCCGCCGTCGTCGCCGTCGCCTCGGCCGGAGCGCAGCTCGGACCGGACACCGCCTTCGACGTCGTGGTCCGCGTCGGCGACCCCGACTCCGTCTACGACCTCGACCTCTACGGCGGCGCCACCGACCCGGACGAGGCCGCCACCCTGCTCGCCGAAGCCTTCGTCGGCGACATCCAGGGCATCGACGTACGCCGGGCCGCGACGGCCCTCGCCCAGCTCCTCGGCCCGTACCGGACGGCCCACGGCCGCTTCCCCTCCGTGCCCGAGCTGCGCGAACTGCTCGACCAGCTGCCCGGGCCCCTCGCCGCCCTGCGCGGCGCCCTCGAAGCCGCCGGAGCGCACGCGATGCTCCGCGAACTCGACGCGCGCGAGCGCCAGCACGGCGCCCACGGCGACCCCGGACCGGCGCTCGCCGGGCGGGTGGCGCTGCTGGACCGGCCCGCCTTCGCGGGCTTCTTCGACACCACCGGGCAGGGCAGGCCGTTCTCGCTGCGGGCCCTCGAACACCCGCTGCGCGTACGCGTCGACCTGCCCGAGCGCGGGCACGCCGACGCCTCCCGGATGCTGGCGCGGCTGCTGCTCGCCCAGTTCAACGCCTCCGCCACCGCCCGCGCCGACCGCTCGCTCTTCGCCTTCCTCGCCTTCGACGACGCCTCGTACACCCTCACCCCCGAGACCGTCCGCGGCGTACAAAGGCTCCGCTCGGCGAACGCCGGGGTGCTGCTCACGCTGCGCACCCTGGACGACGTACCCGAGGCGCTGCGCACGCCGCTGCTCGGCGCGGTCGGCTGCCGGATGGCCTTCTCCGGGGTCACCACCTGGGACGGCAAGCGGTTCGCCGAGGCCTGGGGCACCGAGTGGGTGGAGACCCGTACCGTCACCCACCGGACCGTCTTCGCCGACCAGCCGCTGACCCGGGCCATCCACGCCTTCCGCAAGCTCGTCACCGGCAATGCCGTCACCACGGACGCGGTGACCGTGCGGCAGGAGGAGCGCGAACGCTGGTCCGCCTCCGAGCTGGCGCACGCCGTGCCGCCGGGGCACGCGGTGCTGTCGCTGACCACGGTGCGCGGGGAGCGCGCGGCTCCGCTGTTGGTCCGGCTCGCGGGAACCAGCTGAGCGGACCCGTACGAGGTGGCAGAATCGAAGGGAGCCGTTCGTACGACGCGGCGAAATTCCCCCTTCTGCTAAGGCGCCTGCACCCGATGCCGCTCACCCTCGCCTCGCTCGTCCAGCACTCGGCGCTCAAACTCAGCGTCCGGGCGGGAGAGAGCCGACTCGACACCCCGGTGCGCTGGGCCCACGTCAGCGAGCTCGCCGACCCCGTCCCCTACATGGAGGGCGGGGAACTGCTCCTGATCACCGCCATGAAGCTGGACGCGGAGGATCCGCAGGAGATGCGGCGCTACGTGCGCCGGCTCGCGGCGGCGGGGGTCGTCGGCATCGGCTTCGCCGTCGGCGTCAACTACGAGGCCGTGCCCGAAGCACTGGTGGAGGCCGCGCGGGACGAGGACTTGCCGCTGCTGGAGGTGCCCCGGCGGACCCCCTTCCTGGCGATCAGCAAGGCCGTCTCGGCGGCGCTCGCGGCCGACCAGTACCGGGCCGTGACCGCCGGCTTCGAGGCGCAGCGGGAACTGACCCGGGCCGCGCTGTCCGCCGACGGGCCCGCCGAACTGCTCGCGAAACTGGCCGCGCACGTGCACGGCTGGGCCGCCCTGTACGACACCTCGGGCGCCGTCGTCGCGGCCGCGCCCGGCTGGGCGGCCCGGCGGGCGGCCCGGCTCACGCCCGACGTGGAGCGGCTGCGGGAGCGGCCCGCGCCGGCCAGCGCGGTGGTCGGGGGCTCGGAAGACCGCGTCGAGCTCCAGTCGCTCGGCACCGGGCGGCGGGCGCGGGGCGCGCTCGCGGTGGGCACCGGGGCCCCGCTGGGCACGGCCGAGCGGTACGCCGTGCACTCCGCGGTGGCCCTGCTCACCCTGACGACGGAACGTTCCCGCTCGCTGCACGACGCGGAGTCGCGGCTGGGCGCGGCCGTGCTGCGGATCCTGCTGGCCGGGGACGCGGAGCAGGCCCGGGCCGTGGCCGGGGACCTGTACGGGGCCCTGCTGGAGGCGCCGTTCCGGCTGATCGTGGCGGAGCCGGCGCTGGCGGGGACCGCGCGGCCGGAGGGCCTGGCGCTGCTCGCCGACGCGGTGGAGTCGGCGGCGGCCCGTACCGGCGAGGCGCTGCTGGTCGTGCCCGAGCCGGGGCGGCTGGTGGTCCTGGCGGGCGACGGCAGCTCCGCGGTGCAGGCGTGCGTCGCCCACGCGGAGGCGTTGGAAGCGCGGCGCGGGCTGGACGCGAGCGGGCCGGAGCCGGACGAACTGGTGATCGGGCTTTCGGCGCCCGCGGGGCCGTCGGGCGTGGCGGCCGCCTCCAAGCAGGCCGACCAGGCGCTCGCCGTGGCCCGGCGGCGGGGGCGGCCGATGGTCGAGCACGAGGACCTGGCGGCGGGATCGGTGCTCCCGCTGCTGGCGGACGACGCGGTACGGGCCTTCGCGGACGGCACGCTGCGGGCCCTGCGGGAGCACGACGAGAAGGGCCGCGGCGACCTGGTGGCGTCGCTCCAGGCGTGGCTCTCCCGCCACGGCCAGTGGGACGCGGCGGCGGCCGACCTGGGTGTGCACCGGCACACGCTGCGGTACCGGATGCGGCGGGTGGAGGAGATCCTCGGCCGCTCCCTGGACGACCCGGACGTCCGCATGGAACTCTGGCTCGCCCTGAAGACCACCACCACGCCGTAGCCGCCGCCCCTCCGGGGTCGCGGGCGCCCCCGGAGGGGGAACGCACGCGGGTGCCGCCCGCGACAGTGACAAAGCGGCGAAGGAATCGCCACCGGCGCTCCATGCCGGACAAACGCCGAATCGCCGACGGAGTCCTACGGTGGAGGGGACAAGACCCCGCACACTCCGAAGGGCCGGGATTCGCATGACTTCCACCCACGCCTTCTGGCTCGCCGGCCGCCAGGCCACCGGCGAGGACAGCTTCGACGTCCACTCCCCGTGGGACGGCCGACTGGTCGCCGCCGTCAGCGTGCCCACCGACGCGCAGGTCGAAGAGGCCGTGGCCGCGGCGCACGCCGTGACGGCGGAGTTCTCCGCGACCCCGGCCCACGTACGTGCCGCCGCCCTGGACCACGTCTCCCGCCGCCTCGCGGAGCGCACCGAGGAGATCGCCCAGCTGATCTCCGCCGAGAACGGCAAGCCCGTCAAGTGGGCCCGCGGCGAGGTCGGCCGTGCGGTGTCCGTGTTCCGCTTCGCCGCCGAAGAGGCCCGCCGCTTCAACGGCGGAGAGGCCCAGCGCCTCGACACCGACGCCGGCGGCGTCGGCCGCCTCGCGCTGACCCGCCGCTTCGTCAAGGGCCCGGTCCTCGGCATCGCGCCGTTCAACTTCCCGCTGAACCTGTGCGCCCACAAGGTGGCCCCGGCCATCGCCGTCGGCGCGCCGATCATCCTGAAGCCGGCCCCGGCCACCCCGCTCTCCGGCCTGATCCTGGGTGAGCTGCTCGCCGAGACCGACCTGCCCGCGGGCTCCTGGTCGGTCCTGCCGGTCGCCAACGACAAGATGCCGGCCCTGGTGAAGGACGAGCGCCTGCCCGTCATCTCCTTCACCGGCTCCGACACCGTCGGCTACGCCATCCAGCAGTCCGTGCCCCACAAGCACTGCACCCTGGAGCTCGGCGGCAACGCCGCGGCCGTCGTCCTGGACGACTGGTCCTCCGAGGCCGACCTCGAGTGGGCCGCGACGCGTATCGCGACCTTCTCGAACTACCAGGCCGGCCAGTCCTGCATCTCCGTGCAGCGCGTCATCGCCGACGCCTCCGTCTACGACCGCCTCGTAGAGAAGGTCGTCGCGAAGGTCCAGGCCCAGGTCACGGGCGACCCGTCCGACTCCGCCACCGACGTCGGCCCCCTCGTCTCCGAGGACGCCGCCAAGCGTGTCGAGTCCTGGGTGGACGAGGCGGTCTCCGCCGGAGCCAAGCTGCTCAGCGGCGGCAAGCGCGAGGGTGCCTCGTACGAGCCCACCGTCCTCGCCGAGGTCCCGGACGGCGTCAAGCTCGCCACCGAAGAGGTCTTCGGCCCGGTCCTGACGCTGAAGCGGGTCGAGAACACCGACGAGGCCTTCGCGGCCGTCAACGACTCGAAGTTCGGTCTCCAGACCGGCGTCTTCACGCGGAACATCCAGACCGCGTTCCGCGCCCACCGCGAGCTCGAGGTCGGCGGTGTGATCGTCGGCGACGCGCCGTCCTACCGCGCCGACCAGATGCCGTACGGCGGCGTCAAGCAGTCCGGAGTGGGCCGCGAGGGCGTGCGCTACGCGATGGACGACTACACGTACGAGCGAGTCCTGGTCCTTACGGGCCTCGACATCTGACCGAACTCGTACGGCCAAAAAGCCGACGGCCGGAGCCTACTGTGCGGGGGCTCCGGCCGTCCCCCTTTTCCCGGCGCCCCGAAACGGGTACGACTCACAGGTAGCACCGACCAGTAGCCCGGTACGACCGACTCCGGCCGCGAGGTGAGTCCCCGCATGTCCGTAACACAACCCAAGGTGACCGAGCGCGAGGCACGTCAGGTCGCGGAAGCGGCCCGGGAGCAGGACTGGCGCAAGCCCAGCTTCGCCAAGGAACTGTTCCTCGGACGCTTCCGGCTCGACCTGATCCACCCCCACCCGCTGCCCGCCGACGAGGACGTCCGGCGCGGCGAGGCCTTCCTGGCCCGGCTGCGGGCCTTCTGCGAGACCGAGCTCGCAGAAGGGCTTCCGGCCCGCATCGAGCGCGAGGCCCGGATCCCCGACGAGACCGTGCGCGGCCTCAAGGAGCTCGGCGCGCTCGGCATGAAGATCGGCACCGAGTACGGGGGCCTCGGCCTCACCCAGGTGTACTACAACAAGGCGCTCGCCCTCGCCGGCTCGGTCAGCCCGGCCATCGGGGCCCTGCTCTCCGCCCACCAGTCGATCGGCCTGCCGCAGCCGCTGAAGATGTTCGGCACGCAGGAGCAGAAGGACGCGTACCTGCCGCGCTGCGCCACCACCGCCATCAGCGCCTTCCTCCTCACCGAGCCGGACGTGGGCTCCGACCCGGCCCGGCTGGCCACCACGGCGGTCCCGGACGGCGAGGACGCGTACGTCCTCGACGGGGTGAAGCTCTGGACCACCAACGGGGTCGTCGCCGACCTGCTCGTGGTGATGGCCCGCGTCCCCGAGAGCGAGAACCACCGGGGAGGCATCACCGCCTTCGTCGTCGAGGCCGACTCGCCCGGCATCACCGTCGAGCACCGCAACGCCTTCATGGGCCTGCGCGGCCTGGAGAACGGCGTCACCCGCTTCCACCAGGTACGGGTCCCCGCCGGCCAGCGCATCGGCGCCGAGGGCGCCGGACTCAAGATCGCGCTGACCACCCTCAACACCGGCCGGCTGTCGCTGCCCGCCATGTGCGTCGGCGCCGGGAAGTGGTGCCTGAAGATCGCCCGCGAGTGGTCCGGCGTACGGGAGCAGTGGGGCCGCCCGGTCGCCCGGCACGAGGCCGTCGGAGCGAAGATCTCCTTCATCGCGGCCACCACCTTCGCCCTCGAAGCCGTCGTGGACCTCGCCTCCCAGATGGCCGACGAGAACCGCAACGACATCCGCATCGAGGCGGCCCTCGCCAAGCTGTACGGCTCCGAGATGGCCTGCCTGATGGCCGACGAGCTGGTCCAGATCCGCGGCGGGCGCGGCTTCGAGACCGCCGAGTCGCTGGCCGCGCGCGGCGAGCGGGCCGTCCCGGCCGAGCAGATGCTGCGCGACCTGCGCATCAACCGGATCTTCGAGGGCTCCACCGAGATCATGCACCTGCTGATCGCCCGCGAGGCCGTGGACGCCCACCTGTCGGTCGCCGGCGACCTCATCGACCCCGAGAAGGACCTCGCAGACAAGGCCAAGGCGGGTGCCCGCGCCGCCGGGTTCTACGCCCGCTGGCTGCCCAAGCTCGCCACCGGAGCGGGCCAGGTCCCCGGCACCTACCGCGCCTTCCACCCCGCCGGCCACCCCGACCTCGCCGCCCACCTTCGCTACGTCGAGCGCGGCTCGCGCAAACTCGCCCGCTCGACCTTCTACGCCATGTCGCGCTGGCAGGGCCGGATGGAGACCAAACAGGGCTTCCTCGGCCGCATCGTCGACATCGGCGCCGAGCTCTTCGCGATGAGCGCGGCCTGCGTCCGCGCCGAGCACCTGCGGGCGACCAGCGACCACGGCCGCGAGGCCTACCAGCTCGCCGACGCCTTCTGCCGGCAGTCCCGGCTGCGCGTCGAAGAGCTCTTCGGCCGGCTCTGGGACAACACCGACGAGCTGGACCGCAAGGTCGTCGCCGGAGTCCTGTCCGGCACCTACACCTGGCTGGAGGAGGGCGTCCTCGACCCCTCGGGCGACGGCCCGTGGATCGCCGACGCGGCCCCCGGCCCCTCCACGCACAAAAACGTGCACCGTCCCATCCGCTGACCTGCGATCATCGCCAGTCATAGGACGGATGTACGAGTACGAGTACGGAAGCTGGGCGGACAGGGATGTCGACGGCCGTGGAAGACCGGAACAGCCGGCGGCTGGCCTGGTGCGTGGCGCACGTGCTGCGCCACGCACCGGACCACATCGCCGTCGCCCTGCTCGACCGGCTCGAGTGGCCGGCCCGCAAATACCTGTGCCGCGACGAATGGCTGCCGGCCTCGGCCGTCACCCTCCTGCTGCGCCACGGCGGCGAAGCCGAACGGCGCTACATCGCCCGCAACCCCCGCGTCGTCGGACGCCCGCTGCCCGGCCTGCCCGGACCCACCCGGTACTCCCGCCGCCGGACCCCGCCCGAGCTGCTGCCCCAGCTCCGCGCGGAGCTGGGCCGCGACCCCGCCGACGGGCCCCTCACCGGCGAGGAACTCGTCCGGCTGCTGCGCCGGCACGGCACGCACCGGCCGCGCGTCCCGCTCGACATCCTCGCCCTGCCGAACGAAGCCGAACCGGGCCTGCTGCGGTTCGAGCACGCCCTCGAGCCGCTGCCGCCCGGCTCGATCGAGGCCCTGCTGCTCCGCGGCGGCCTGCCGCTCGGCGTCTGCCGGGGACTGCTCGACCTGAGCACGGCCCGGTCGTACGGACCCTCCTGGTACCGGCCCGCCGTCCGCGCCGTCCGGATGGGCCTGCTCACCCAGGCCGAGCTCGTCGCCGACGTCCGCCCCGCCCACCTCGCGCTGCTGCTCGCCGACCTCCCCGCGGCCGACGGCCTGCGCTGGACCCTCCCCGAACTGGCCGGGATGCGCACGGCCCTGCGCCGCGCCCTGGCCCCGCTGGGGGACGACCCGCGGCTGTGGGCCGAGCTGCTCCGCCACGCCCACACCTTCCGCGGCCCACTCACCGAGCTCGTGGCCCGGGTGGGGTACGCCTCGCTGCCCGAGCCCCCGGACGGGCCGCCCGTGCCCGGGCTGGACCGGGCCGTCGGGCGCCTGGCCCCCACCGCCGAGGAGCCCTCCGGGGACGTGGAGCGCGAACTCGCCCTGGCCAGCCTCGCCGTACCCATGGAGACCGTCCAGGAGGACATCCGCTGGGTGCGGGACTGCCTGGACCGTGGCCTGCTGACCGGCGCCGACGTGGTCCGCCACAAGCTGCCCGCCTGCTGGGCCCTCGACGAGGACCACTGGCTCGGTGACATCGACCACCCCGACCGGCACGACCGGCCCGCGGCCGTGCTCGCGGCGCGCGCCGAGGCGGACCGGCTGTTCGCGGTGGCCCTCGGCGACGACCCGGACGCCTGGTGGCGGGTCGCCCGGACGCTCCCGGACTTCGCCGGAACGCTGCCGCACCTGCTGCTGCGCGTCACGGACGGGGGCTCCGTGTCCGAGCGCCCGTGACGTGAGGCAACAATGGGGGCATGAGCGACCGTCCAGCCCCCCTCGCCGACCCGCACCTCCTCTTCGACCCCGCGGCCGGCCGCCGGGACATCGTCATCCTGGGCTCCACCGGATCCATCGGCACCCAGGCCATCGACCTGGCCCTGCGCAACCCGGACCGGTTCCGGGTGACCGCGCTGTCCGCCGCCGGCGGGCGCGTCGGGCTGCTGGCCGAGCAGGCCCGGCAGCTGCGCGTGAACACCGTGGCCGTCGCCCGCGAAGACGTCGTACCGGCACTGAAAGAGGCGCTGAGCGCCCAGTACGCGGCGTCCGAGCCGCTGCCCGAGATCCTGGCCGGGCCCGACGCGGCCGCCGAAATCGCCGCCTCTCAGTGCCACACCGTCCTCAACGGCATCACTGGTTCCATCGGCCTCGCGCCCACGCTCGCCGCGCTGCGGGCCGGCCGGACCCTCGCCCTCGCCAACAAGGAGTCGCTGATCGTCGGCGGCCCGCTGGTGAAGGCCCTCGCGAAGCCCGGCCAGATCATCCCCGTGGACTCCGAGCACGCGGCGCTCTTCCAGTCGCTCGCGGCCGGCAAGCGCGCCGACGTGCGCAAGCTCGTGGTCACCGCCTCCGGAGGGCCCTTCCGCGGACGCACCCGCGCCGAGCTGGCACACGTCACCGTCAAGGACGCGCTGGCGCACCCCACCTGGGCGATGGGCCCGGTGATCACCATCAACTCGGCGACCCTGGTCAACAAGGGCCTCGAGGTCATCGAGGCGCACCTGCTCTACGACATCCCCTTCGACCGCATCGAGGTCGTGGTCCACCCGCAGTCCTACGTGCACTCGATGGTGGAGTTCACGGACGGCTCCACGCTGGCCCAGGCCACCCCGCCGGACATGCGCGGCCCGATCGCGATCGGCCTCGGCTGGCCCGAGCGGATCCCGGACGCGGCCCCGGCCTTCGACTGGACCAAGGCGTCCACTTGGGAGTTCTTCCCGCTCGACACCGAGGCCTTCCCCTCGGTGGGCCTGGCCCGGCACGTCGGTACCCTGGGCGGCACCGCGCCCGCCGTGTTCAATGCGGCGAACGAGGAGTGCGTGGAAGCTTTCCTGGCCGGTCGGCTGCCGTTCACAGCAATCATGGATACGGTCTCTGCCGTGGTCGATGAGCACGGGACACCGGACGCGGGAACTTCCCTCACCGTTCGGGACGTCCTTGAAGCGGAGACCTGGGCCAGGGCCCGGGCACGGGAAATGGCGGCGCGGGCCGCAGTGGAGGCGAGAGCATGACGGCACTCATGACGGTGATCGGGATACTGATCTTCGTCTTCGGCCTGCTCGTCTCGATCGCCTGGCACGAGCTCGGCCACCTCTCCACGGCCAAGCTCTTCGGCATCCGCGTGCCGCAGTACATGGTCGGCTTCGGCCCGACCATCTGGTCGCGGAACAAGGGCGAGACCGAGTACGGGATCAAGGCCATCCCCATGGGCGGCTACATCCGGATGATCGGCATGTTCCCGCCCGGTGAGGACGGCAAGGTCGCCGCCCGCTCGACCTCGCCCTTCCGCTCGATGATCGAGGACGCGCGCTCGGCGGCGTACGAGGAGCTGAAGCCGGGGGACGAGACGCGGCTCTTCTACACGCGCAGGCCGTGGAAGCGCGTCATCGTGATGTTCGCCGGGCCGTTCATGAACCTGGTGCTGGCACTGGCGATCTTCTTCGGGGTCTGGATGACCTTCGGGCTGAGCCAGACGACCACCCAGGTCGCCAGCGTCTCGCCGTGCGTCATCCAGCAGAGCGAGAAGCGCGAGATCTGCAAGGACGGCGACCCGGTGGCCCCGGCCAAGGCCGCCGGCCTGCGGCCGGACGACCGGATCGTGGCGTTCAACGGCCGCAAGGTGGCCGACTGGACCACCCTGCAGAAGCGCATCCGCGACACCGTCGGCCCCGCCACCGTCACCGTCGTGCGCGACGGGCAGCAGGTGACCCTCCCGGTGAACCTGATCGCGAACAAGGTCGGCAAGACCGACGGCCACGGCGGGTACGTCAAGGGCGAGTACGTGACGGCCGGCTGGCTCGGCTTCAGCCCGAAGAGCGAGATCGCCCCGCTCGGTTTCGGCCAGTCCGTGGAGCACATGGGCGAGGTCGTCGACAACAGCGTGCAGGGGCTGCTCAAGCTCCCGGCCAAGATCCCCGCCCTGTGGAACGCGGCCTTCAGCGGCGCCGAGCGCGAGCAGGACTCCCCGATGGGCATCGTCGGAGCGGCCCGCATCAGCGGTGAGATCGCGACCCTGGACATCCCGGCCGAGCAGCGGCTGGTGTTCTTCCTCCAGCTCGTCGGCTTCTTCAACCTCTCGCTGTTCCTCTTCAACATGCTCCCGCTGCTGCCGCTCGACGGCGGGCACATCGCGGGCGCCCTGTGGGAGTCGCTGCGGCGCGCCGTGGCGAAGGTCTTCCGGCGCCCCGACCCGGGCCCGTTCGACGTGGCGAAGCTGATGCCCGCCGCCTATGTGGTGGCCGGAGTCTTCGTCTGCTTCACGGTGCTCGTCCTCGTCGCCGACGTGGTGAACCCGATCAAGATCACCTAGTACGTCCCGTCGTACACCACGGGCACCGGAGCCGGGCACGCATCGTGCCCGGCTCCCTACGTTCGGGTGGCCGGGTCCCTCGGATGCGCGGGGCGCGCGGGGATTGGCGTAATCTCGAAGGCTGGAGCCCGCCGATCTCGGGACCTTGATCCACACCTTGGGGTTGCACAGCAGATGACTGCCATCTCTCTCGGAATGCCGTCCGTGCCGACGAAGCTTGCCGACCGCCGGGTCAGCCGCAAGATCCAGGTCGGCTCCGTGGCCGTCGGCGGTGACGCACCGATCTCGGTGCAGTCCATGACCACCACCCGGACCTCCGACATCGGAGCCACGCTCCAGCAGATCGCCGAGCTGACCGCCTCCGGCTGCAACATCGTCCGCGTGGCCTGCCCGACGCAGGACGACGCCGACGCGCTCGCGGTCATCGCGAAGAAGTCGCAGATCCCGGTCATCGCCGACATCCACTTCCAGCCGAAGTACGTCTTCGCCGCGATCGACGCGGGCTGCGCGGCCGTCCGGGTGAACCCGGGCAACATCAAGCAGTTCGACGACAAGGTCAAGGAGATCGCGCGGGCCGCCAAGGACGCGGGCACCCCGATCCGGATCGGTGTCAACGCCGGCTCGCTCGACGCGCGCCTGCTGAAGAAGTACGGCAAGGCCACCCCCGAGGCGCTGGTCGAGTCCGCGCTGTGGGAGGCCTCCCTCTTCGAGGAGCACGGCTTCAGCGACATCAAGATCTCGGTCAAGCACAACGACCCGGTCGTCATGGTCAACGCCTACCGCCAGCTGGCCGCCCAGTGCGAGTACCCGCTGCACCTCGGCGTCACCGAGGCGGGCCCGGCCTTCCAGGGCACCATCAAGTCCGCCGTCGCCTTCGGCGCGCTGCTCTCCGAGGGCATCGGCGACACCATCCGCGTCTCCCTCTCCGCCCCCCCGGTCGAGGAGATCAAGGTCGGCAACCAGATCCTGGAGTCGCTGAACCTCAAGCCGCGCCGCCTGGAGATCGTCTCCTGCCCGTCCTGCGGCCGCGCCCAGGTGGACGTCTACAAGCTGGCCGAGGAGGTCACGGCGGGCCTGGAGGGCATGGAGGTCCCGCTGCGCGTCGCGGTCATGGGCTGCGTCGTCAACGGCCCCGGCGAGGCCCGCGAGGCCGACCTCGGCGTCGCCTCCGGCAACGGCAAGGGCCAGATCTTCGTGAAGGGCGAGGTCATCAAGACCGTCCCGGAGTCGAAGATCGTCGAGACCCTCATCGAAGAGGCCATGAAGATCGCGGAGCAGATGGAGAAGGACGGCGTCATGTCCGGCGAGCCGACCGTGGCCATCGGCGTCTGATCCGGCGCATCGGCGTCCGATCCGGGGGAGCGGGTCCGCCCCCCCCAGCTTCCGGCCCTGGCCTCCGCACCCGGCCTCCGGCCCCGCTTCCGGCGCCCAGCCTTCGCCCCGGCCCCGTTCCCGCAGCTCGCGGGCGGGGCCGGGGTTTTGCCGTGCAGGGGCGCGCGGCATCCCCAGGCGGCGGCGGGTACAGTTCGGAGATCAGCAGACTTGCACGGTGAGGCCCCAGTGTTGACGCAGACCACCACCCGGGTCCTTGAGCCCAGTGATCTCGACGCCGCGCTCCGCATCCTCGGACGCGAGCCCGTCGCGAACACCTTCGTCACCTCCCGGGTCCAGATCGCCGGACTCGACCCGTGGCGCCTGGGCGGCGAGATGTGGGGCTGGTACGCCGACGGCGAGCTCCGCTCCCTCTGCTACGCCGGCGCCAACCTGGTGCCCGCCTGCGCCGGCCCCGACGCCGTCCGCGCCTTCGCCGACCGGGCCCGCCGCACCGGCCGCCGCTGCTCCTCCATCGTCGGCCCGGCCGAAGCCACCCGGCTGCTGTGGCAGCTCCTGGAGCCCAGCTGGGGACCGGCCCGCGACGTCCGCTCCCACCAGCCGCTCATGGTCACCGAGCAGCCGTCCGCCGAGGTCCGCTCCGACCCGCTGGTCCGCCGGATCCGCAAGGACGAGATGGAGCTGATCATGCCCGCCTGCGTGGCCATGTTCACCGAGGAGGTCGGCATCTCCCCGATGGCCGGCGACGGCGGACTGCTCTACCAGGCCCGCGTCGCCGAGCTCGTCTCCAGTGGCCGCTCCTTCGCCCGCGTCGAGGACGGCAAGGTCGTCTTCAAGGCCGAGATCGGCGCCGCGACCTCGCGCGCCTGCCAGATCCAGGGAGTCTGGGTGGCCCCCGAGTTCCGGGGCCGAGGACACTCCGAGACCGGGATGGCCGCCGTCGTGGAGTACGCGCTGAGGGACGTGGCGCCCGTCGTCAGCCTCTACGTCAACGACTTCAACACCGCCGCGCGGGCCTCCTACCGCCGCGTCGGCTTCCGCGAGGTCGGCGAGTTCATGAGCGTGCTGTTCTAGACACGCCCCGGCCCGGGTGCCCCGCCGCCAGGGCATATCGGGGGGCCGGGGCCGCCCAGTAAGGTCACCGCATGCTGCCTACCCCCGGGGGCGACGACCCCGACCGGCCCGCCGGACTCCGCATCGGTCCCCTCGACCTCGCGAACCGCGTGGACGAGGCCCTGCGCGTGCAGGCCGTGGCCTTCGGGCTCAGCGAGGATGAGATCGGCATCCGGCGCTACATCGTCCAGCGCCACATGACCTGCCGCGGCGCCCGCGCGCTCGGCGCCTTCACCGAGGACGGGGCACTGGCCGGATTCGTCTACGGCATGCCGAACGACCGCACCCACTGGTGGTCCACCGTCGTCGAGCCGTACCTGCGGTCCGGCGGCCACGACGGCTGGCTCGACGGCTCCTTCGTGATCACCGAACTGCACGTCCACCCCGGATTCCAGGGCCACGGCGTCGGCCGCGCGCTCATCACCCGGCTCACCGACAGCTCCGCCGAACCGCGCTCGATCCTCTCCGCCATCGACACCGACAGCCCCGCCCGAGGGCTCTACCGCGCCCTCGGCTACACGGACCTCGCCCGCCAGGTGCACTTCCCGAGCGCGAGCCTCCCGTACGCCGTCATGGGCGCACCGCTGCCGCTGATCAGGCGCTGAATCCGATTTCGGGGGACCGGCAGCCCCCGGTAGCCTCCCGTCATGTCGACGCAACGCGTACAGCGCATGTCCAGCCTCCTGGCCAAGACCCTCCGCGAGGACCCGGCCGACGCCGAGACCCTCAGCCACCGCCTCCTGGTCCGCGCCGGGTACGTCCGGCGCAGCTCGGCCGGGGTGTGGAGCTGGCTGCCGCTCGGCAAGCGGGTCCTGGACAACGTCTCGCGCATCGTCCGCGAGGAGATGGACGCGATCGGGGCCCAGGAGGTGCTGCTCCCCGCGCTGCTGGCGAAGGAGCCGTACGAGGTCAGCGGGCGCTGGTCGGAGTACGGCGACCTGCTGTTCCGGCTCAAGGACCGCAAGGGCGCGGACTATCTGCTCGGACCCACGCACGAGGAGATCTTCACCCTGCTGGTGAAGGACCAGTGCACGTCCTACAAGGACCTGCCGGTCATGCTCTACCAGATCCAGACCAAGTACCGGGACGAGGCGCGGCCGCGGTCGGGCGTGCTGCGCGGGCGCGAGTTCCAGATGAAGGACTCGTACTCCTTCGACGTGAGCGACGAGGGCCTGGCCGAGTCCTACCGGCTCCACCGCGAGGCCTACGTACGCATCTTCGAGCGGCTGGGCCTGGACCACCGGATCGTGTCGGCGGTGTCCGGCGCGATGGGCGGCTCCGCGTCGGAGGAGTTCCTGGCGCCGGCGCCGGCGGGCGAGGACACCTTCGCGGACTGCCCGTCCTGCGACTACGCGGCGAACACGGAGGCGGTGACCTTCGCGCTGACCCCGGTGGCCGGGGACCACGGACCGCTGGAGGAGATCCCCACCCCCGACACCCCGACCATCGAGACGCTGGCGGCGCACCTGGGCGTACCCGCGTCGGCCACGCTCAAGAACCTCCTGGTGAAGGTGGACGGCGAGATCGTCGCCGTCGGGGTGCCGGGGGACCGCGAGGTGGACCTCGGCAAGCTCGGCGAGCATCTCGCCCCGGCGGTGGTGGAGTTGGTGACGGCGGAGGACTTCGCCGACCGGCCGGATCTGGTACGGGGCTACGTGGGCCCGCAGGGCCTCGACAAGGTCCGCTACCTGGCCGACCCCCGTGTCGCGCCCGGCACTTCATGGGTGACGGGGGCCAACAAGGCCGACACGCACGCCCGGAACGTGGTCTGCGGGCGGGACTTCGAGGTGGACCGGTACCTGGACGTCGTGGTCGTGCAGGAGGGCGACCCGTGCCCCTCCTGCGGTACGGGCCTTCGCCTCGACCGGGCGATCGAGATCGGGCACATCTTCCAGCTGGGACGCAAGTACGCGGACGCGTTCGGGCTCGACGTGCTGGGGCGGGAGGGCAAGCCGGTCCGCGTCACGATGGGCTCGTACGGGATCGGGGTCTCCCGGGCGGTGGCGGCGCTGGCCGAGCAGACGGCCGACGAGCGGGGGCTGTGCTGGCCGGCCGCGGTGGCCCCGGCGGACGTGCACGTGGTGGCGGCGGGCAAGGCCGTGCCGCTCGCGCTGGCGGAGCAGGCGGCGGCCGCGCTGGCCGCGGCGGGCCGGCGGGTCCTGCTGGACGACCGGGCCGGGCTGTCGCCCGGCGTGAAGCTCACGGACGCGGAACTGATCGGCGTCCCGTGGATCCTGGTGGCCGGCCGCCGCTCCGCGGAATCGGTGGTCGAACTCCAGCACCGCGTCACGGGAACCCGCGAGGAACTCCCCCTGGAGGAAGCCCTCGCACGCCTGACCTGACGGGCACGCCGGCATCAGCCAAAATCCGGCACCGTCGGCGTTTGCGGAGCCCCAGGGACGCGGGGCCGCAGGTCAGGGGTCCGGTTCCTCCGGGTCCGGTTCCTCCGGGTCCGGTTCCTCCGGGTCCGGTTCCTCCGGGTCCGGGGCCGACAAAGAGGGGGCCTCGTCCGGGGCCGGGACGGCCAAGGGCGGGGTCTCCGCCGGGCCGGGGGTCGCGCGTTCCAGGAAGCGGAGGAGTTCCACCGGGAAGGGGAGGACCAGGGTGGAGTTCTTCTCCGCCGCCACCGCGACCACCGTCTGGAGCAGCCGCAGCTGCAACGCCGCCGGCTGGTCCGACATCACCGCGGCGGCCTCCGCCAGCTTGTGCGAGGCCTGGAGCTCGGCGTCCGCGTTGATCACCCGCGCCCGCCGCTCCCGGTCCGCCTCCGCCTGCCGGGCCATCGACCGCTTCATCGTCTCCGGGAGCGAGACGTCCTTGATCTCGACCCGGTCGATCTGCACGCCCCACCCCACCGCCGGACTGTCGATCATCAGCTCCAGGCCTTGGTTGAGCATCTCCCGGTTGGACAGCAGGTCGTCCAGGTCCGACTTTCCGATGATCGACCGCAGCGAGGTCTGCGCCATCTGCGACACGGCGAAGCGGTAGTCCTCCACCGCCACGATCGCGCTCGCCGGGTCGACGACCTTGAAGTACACGACCGCGTCCACCCGCACGGTCACGTTGTCCCGGGTGATGCCCTCCTGGGCCGGCACCGGCAGCGTCACGATCTGCATGTTCACTTTGCGCAGGCGGTCCACACCGGGGACGATCACGGTGAAACCAGGCGCCCGGATGCTCTCGCGCAGCCGACCGAAGCGGAAGACCAAGCCCCGCTCGTACTGCTTCACCACCCGGGCCGCGGCTCCCATGTACACCGCGATGCCCACACCGGCGGCGATTGCCGCTGTCAGCAGTTCCTCGACCATGGCGGCCCCCTGCCGGACATACCTTCTTACCTACGGTATGCCCTACAACCAGCCCGCGAACTCCAGCAGCAGCTCCGCCTCCCGCCGCCGCCCCGCCGCCAGCGCCCGGTTCCCCGACTCGACCGCCCGGAACAGCGTCCAGCCGCGCAGCCGGTCCCGGTCCACCTCCAGGGAGTCGGCCAGTTTGTTCACCCGGCGCCGGGCCCCCGCCGCCCCCGCCGAGGAGGCGACCTGGTCCTCCAGCCGGTCCCGTACCAGCCGCGCCAGGTCGTACGCCCGCTCACCGACCAGCGGGTCAGGACCCACCGCCAGCCACGGGGCCCGGTCGCCCGCGAGCACCTTGCCCTGCCGGAAGTTCCCGTGCAGCAGCAGTTCCTCGCCGGGTACCGCGGTCAGCTCCGCGTGCACGGCGAGGGCGACGGCCGCCAGTTCCCCGGTCTCCGGCTCGGCCTTGCGCAGGGCCTCCGTCTGCCGGGAGGTGCGCTCCTCCACCGTCTCCCAGACATGGCCCCCCGGCGCGGCCACCCACAGCCGGCGCAGGGTCCCGCTGGCCTCCAGCAGCGCCTTCGCCTCGGGCAGGGACCGCAGCGAGACCTCGGGGTGCAGCCGCTCCAGCAGCAGCCCCCCGTCCTCTTCGTGGTGCCGCGAGTCGAGGACCCGTACCGCTCCGAATCCGGCCCAGTGCGCCAGCGCGGCCAGCTCCCGGTCGGGACGGGCGGACGGCGGCGCCAGCTTCAGCGCGGCCGGGGTGCCGTCGGCGTAGCGGACGAGCAGGAGGAGGCTGCTGCGTCCGCCCGGGGCCTGCACCCGCTGGGCCTGGACCTCACGCCGGGCCAGCGCGGCCTCGGCCCGTTCGGGCAACTGCCCCAGCCAGTCGGTGTCCTGAGCCGATTCCGGCATCTCGCCGAGCGCCCGTACAAGCCGCTGCGGCGGTTCGAAAGCCATGCGTGCGTGGTCCCTTTCAGCTGTGCTGGGCTCGTTCAGCGCTTTTCCGTGAGCCCAGGGAAGGCTACGCCGACACCGCGCCAGCGTGCGGCCCGCACGGCCGCGGCGCTCAGCGCGTCGGCCGCCTCGCGGCGCAGCGGGCCCTCCGCGGCACGCACCAGATCGGAGTACGCGCCCGCCACCCGGTCCTCGATCTCGGCGGCCAGCCGCTCGGCGTCGCCGGGCGCGCGCAACGGGAACGGCAGGGTGTACGCGGCCTCCGCCGGGCGGGGCGAACCACCCATCTCGCGCACCGTGCGGGCCAGTGCGTCGCGGCGGGCGAGGTGCTCGCCGTACGCCTCCCGGGCCTCGCCCTGGCGGGCGGCGGTGGCCCGGGCGCCGATCACGCCGTAGCCGTACGCGGCCGCGTGCTCGGCGGCGAGCGCGGACTGCGCGGCCTCCAGGGAGCGGCTCGCGGGGGTGGGCTCGGGGCTCACGGGGTCCCTCCGGGGGCCGAGGTCAGCAGGTACGCGTGTACGTGGCCGCAGGCGGCCACCGAGGCCAGCATCCGGGCCAGCTCCCCGGGTGCGCCGGCCAGTGAGATCGTCCGCGCCTCGGCCAGGCTCCGCTCGGCGTCCGCGAGTTCGGTCAGGGCGTCGGCGGGCTTCGGCGGCACGGGCTCGCCGCTCGGCGCCGCGGCCGGGGCGGCGCTGCCGGCCGGCGCGGCGGAGGCCTTCCCGTTCGGACGGGCTCCGGACCCCGGCCCGGACCCGGCCCCGGAGCCCGGACGCGCTTCCGGGCCCTCCACGGCCAGGGCGGCGGCGTGTGCGGCGACGGCCGCGCGCAGCGGACCGAGGCGCTGCGCCAGGGCCGGATGCGCGGCGGTGGTGGCGTCGTAACGTTCCAGCAGCCGCTCACTGTCACGGACGGCCGTCTCGCGCATCCGCCGTTCGAGTGGAATCCCGAAGTCCTCCTCGGCCGGGCTCCCGTCGGAGCAGCCGGTGAGCAGCACGGCGCCGGCCACACCGGCGGCGCCGGCGAGCAGGCTCCTTCGCGAGGGCCGGGGCCGCACGGGCATGGTCCAGGGCACGGGGACGTCCTCGGGGTGGTGGCGGGGCAGGGTGTGATCACCGTACCCGGGGCCCCGTCCACAGGGCGGACGGCAACACCCTCCGCGACCGGATACCCTTTCACCTGACACACGACGGAAACCACAACAGCACACGCGGCCGAGGAGTCACCCGGATGAGCACCACCCAGAGCGACAGGCTGCGCGGACTGCTGGAGCCGCTCGTCGCCGCCAAGGGACTGGACCTCGAGGACATCGAGATGTCCAAGGCGGGCAAGCGCCGGATGCTGCGCATCATCGTGGACTCCGACGAGGGCGTGGAACTGGACGCGTGTGCGGAGCTGAGTCGCGAGGTCTCCGACCGGCTCGACGAAACCGACGTGATGGGTGAGGACGAGTACGTCCTCGAAGTGAGCTCGCCGGGCGCGGACCGCCCGCTGACCGAGCACCGTCACTACGTACGGGCGATCGGCCGTCTCGTGAAGTTCCAGCTGGAGCCGGGCGGGGAACTGATCGCCCGCATTCTGGAAGTCGACGACGAGGGCATGGACCTCGAAGTACCGGGCGTGAAGGGCCGCAAGGCGACCGCCCGCCGCATCGCATTCACCGACATCGCCAAGGCGCGTGTCGAGATCGAGTTCAACCGCAAGGACAAGAAGGAAGAGGAGGCGTAGCCGTGGACATCGACATGAGTGCCCTGCGGGGTCTGGTCCGGGAGAAGGAGATCTCCTTCGACCTGCTCGTCGAGGCGATCGAGTCGGCCCTCCTCATCGCGTACCACCGCACCGAGGGAAGCTTCCGGCGCGCACGCGTGGAGCTGGACCGCACCAATGGCCACGTCGTCGTTTGGGCGACGGAGGACCCGCGGGACCTGGAAGAGGGTCAGGAGGCCAAGGAGTTCGACGACACCCCGTCGGACTTCGGCCGGATCGCCGCGACGACCGCCAAGCAGGTGATCCTGCAGCGTCTGCGCGATGCCGAGGACGACCTGACCTTCGGCGAGTTCGCCGGCCGTGAGGGCGACGTCATCACCGGCGTCGTGCAGCAGGGCAAGGACCCCAAGAACGTCCTCGTCGACATCGGCAAGCTCGAGGCCATCCTGCCGGTGCAGGAGCAGGTCCCCGGCGAGGAGTACACGCACGGCATCCGCATCAAGGCGTACGTCGTGCGGGTGGCGAAGGGTGTCCGCGGTCCGTCCGTGACCCTCTCGCGCACCCACCCCAACCTGGTGAAGAAGCTGTTCGCGCTGGAGGTCCCGGAGATCGCCGACGGCAGCGTCGAGATCTGCGCGATCGCCCGTGAGGCCGGTCACCGCAGCAAGATCGCCGTACGGTCCACCCGCTCGGGCCTCAACCCGAAGGGCGCCTGCATCGGGCCGATGGGCAGCCGCGTGCGCAACGTGATGGCCGAGCTGCATGGTGAGAAGATCGACATCGTCGACTGGTCGGACGACCCGGCGGAGATGGTCGCGAACGCGCTGTCACCCGCCCGGGTGAGCAAGGTCGAGGTCGTCGACTGGGACACCCGCTCCGCCCGGGTGACCGTGCCGGACTACCAGCTGTCGCTGGCCATCGGCAAGGAGGGCCAGAACGCCCGCCTCGCCGCCCGCCTCACCGGCTGGCGCATCGACATCCGTCCCGACACCGAGACGGCGCCGGACGAGGACCGTGACCGGGACCGGGATCGCGACAGCGACCGGGACCGGGACCGCGACCGCGACCGCCGCGGGGAATAAAACCGGTACCGCCCGGGGCTGTCCGGGCGGTAGACAGGACCACAACCGGGTCCTGGCACGGGCGCGGCCGCCCGCCGCCGAGGTTTGGGCGGCAGGCCGCGACGTAAGGATCACGACAACATCCGTTCGATTTTTCACCTGAAGGGGTGAGGTCGCTACGGGGAGGTAGACTTAAGGCGTGTCTGGCCGGACGCAAGCCCGCGCATGCCCCGAACGCACCTGTGTGGGGTGTCGGGAGCGAGCGGCCAAGAACGATCTGCTGCGCATCGTGGCGATCAGTGACGAATGCGTCGCCGATCCTCGCGGTACGCTGCCCGGCCGGGGTGCCTACGTGCACCCTGCCGTGGTCTGCCTCGACCAGGCGGTCCGCCGCCGAGCATTTCCCCGGGCCCTACGGTCCACCGGAGCGCTCGACACGACGGAACTGCGCAAAGTCCTGGCCGTTCAGGCCGAGGCGACACCGTAAGACGTAGAACGGCACGGATACCCCGTGCGGTCAGGTACCTCGCGAGTTGGAAGTAGGTCGAGATTGCGATGAGCACTCGATGAGTACGCGATGAGTACGCCCATGAAGTAGCAACGGTCCGGCGTAACCCGGACCTAAAAGGAGCGAAGTGGCTAAGGTCCGGGTATATGAACTCGCCAAGGAGTTCGGAGTTGAGAGCAAGGTCGTCATGGCCAAGCTCCAAGAACTCGGTGAGTTCGTCCGTTCGGCGTCCTCGACGATCGAGGCGCCGGTTGTGCGCAAGTTGACCGACGCACTGCAGGGGCCCGGCGGCAACGCCGGCAAGTCCGCTGCGAAGCCGGGCGCGCCCCGCAAGGCAGCGCCCGCCAAGCCCGGGGCCCCGACCCCGGGTGCCGTTGCACGTCCCGCTGCGCCGAAGCCCGGCGCACCGGCCCCCAAGCCGGTCGTCGCAGAGGCTCCGGCCGCCGCGGCGCCCGCAGCCCCGGTGACCCCGGCCGCCTCCGGCCCGCGTCCCGGTCCGAAGGCCCCGGCCGCCCCGAAGCCCGCTCCGGCGGCTCCCGTGGCGACCGAGTTCTCCGCGCCTCCGGCGGCTCCGGCCGCCCCGGCGCGCACCGAGCGGCCCGCCGCCGCGGCTCCCGGCCCCCGTCCGGCGCAGCAGCGTCCGGCGCAGGGTCAGGGTGGCCAGGCCGGCGCCCGTCCCGGCGCCCCGCGCCCGGCCGGTACCGCTTCCGGTGCCCAGACGCAGCGGCCCGCCGGTGCACCCGGCTCCTCGGCCCCGCGTCCGCAGGGTGCCCGTCCGGCCGGTCCCCGTCCGGGCAACAACCCGTTCACCTCTGGTGGCTCCACCGGCATGGCGCGCCCCCAGGCGCCCCGTCCGGCCGGCGCTCCCCGTCCCGGTGCCCCCGGCGCCGGCGGCGGCCAGGGTGCTCCCCGTCCGCAGGGCGGTCCCGGCGGCGCTCCGCGCCCGCAGGGCCAGGGCGCTGGTCGTCCGACCCCGGGCGGCATGCCCCGTCCGCAGGGTGGTGCCCCGCGTCCCGGCGGCGCTCCCGGTGGTAACCGTCCCAACCCGGGCATGATGCCGCAGCGTCCCGCTGCCGGTGGTCCCGGTCCCCGTCCCGGTGGCGGCCCCGGTGGCCGTGGTCCCGGTGCGGGTGGCGCGCGTCCCGGTGGCGGCGCTGGCCGTCCCGCGGGCGGCGGCTTCGCCGGCCGTCCGGCCGGTCCGGGCTCGCGTCCCGGCGGCGGTGGCGGCTTCGGTGGCCCCCGTCCCGGTGGCGGTGGCTTCGGTGGCGGTCCGGCCGGTGCCGGTGGCGGCGGTCGTCCCGGCTTCGGCGGGCGTCCCGGTGGTCCCGGTGCCCGTGGTGGCACGCAGGGTGCCTTCGGCCGTCCCGGCGGTCCGGCCCGTCGTGGTCGCAAGTCGAAGCGTCAGAGGCGCCAGGAGTACGAGGCCATGCAGGCCCCGTCCGTCGGCGGCGTGATGCTGCCTCGCGGCCAGGGCGAGACCGTTCGCCTGTCGCGCGGTGCGTCCCTCACCGACTTCGCGGAGAAGATCAACGCCAACCCGGCGTCGCTCGTCGCCGTGATGATGAACCTCGGCGAGATGGTCACTGCCACGCAGTCCGTCTCCGACGAGACGCTCGAGATGCTGGCCGGCGAGATGAACTACGTCGTTCAGATCGTCAGCCCGGAGGAAGAGGACCGCGAGCTCCTCGAGGGCTTCGACATCGAGTTCGGCGAGGACGAGGGTGGCGAGGAGTTCCTCGTCGCGCGTCCGCCGGTCGTGACCGTCATGGGTCACGTCGACCACGGTAAGACCCGACTGCTCGACGCCATCCGCAAGACGAACGTCGTTGCGGGCGAGGCCGGCGGCATCACGCAGCACATCGGTGCCTACCAGGTCGGTACCGAGGTCAACGGTGAAGAGCGCAAGATCACCTTCATCGACACCCCGGGTCACGAGGCGTTCACCGCCATGCGTGCCCGTGGTGCGAAGTCGACCGACATCGCGATCCTCGTGGTCGCGGCCAACGACGGCGTCATGCCGCAGACGATCGAGGCGCTCAACCACGCCAAGGCCGCCGGCGTCCCGATCGTCGTCGCGGTCAACAAGATCGACGTCGAAGGTGCCGACCCGGTCAAGGTGCGCGGTCAGCTCACCGAGTTCGGTCTGGTCGCCGAGGAGTACGGCGGCGACACGATGTTCGTCGACATCTCCGCCAAGCAGGGTCTGCACATCGACTCCCTGCTCGAGGCCGTCGTCCTCACCGCCGACGCCTCGCTCGACCTGCGCGCCAACCCGGAGCAGGACGCTCAGGGTATTGCGATCGAGTCCCACCTCGACCGCGGCCGCGGTGCCGTTGCCACCGTCCTCGTCCAGCGCGGTACCCTCCGCGTCGGCGACACCATGGTCGTGGGCGACGCCTACGGCCGAGTGCGCGCCATGCTCGACGACAAGGGCAACAACGTCGAGGAAGCGGGTCCGTCGACCCCCGTCCTGGTCCTGGGTCTCACCAACGTCCCCGGCGCCGGCGACAACTTCCTCGTCGTCGACGAGGACCGTACGGCCCGTCAGATCGCCGAGAAGCGTGCTGCACGTGAGCGCAACGCCAACTTCGCCAAGCGCGTCCGTCGCGTGTCCCTCGAGGACCTCGACTCCGTGCTCAAGGCCGGTCTGGTCCAGGAACTCAACCTCATCATCAAGGGCGACGCGTCCGGTGCGGTCGAGGCTCTCGAGTCCTCGCTGCTCCAGCTCGACGTCGGTGAAGAGGTCGACATCCGGGTCCTGCACCGCGGTGTGGGTGCGGTCACCGAGTCCGACATCTCGCTGGCGATGGGCTCCGACGCCATCGTCATCGGTTACAACGTCCGTGCGGCCGGCCGTGCCGCGCAGATGGCGGACCGCGAGGGTGTCGACGTCCGCTACTACTCGGTGATCTACCAGGCCATCGAGGAGATCGAGGCGGCCCTGAAGGGTCTCCTCAAGCCGGAGTACGAAGAGGTCGAGCTCGGTACGGCGGAGGTCCGCGAGATCTTCCGCTCGTCCAAGCTGGGCAACATCGCGGGTGTTCTCATCCGCTCCGGCGAGGTCAAGCGCAACACCAAGGCGCGCCTGCTGCGCGATGGCAAGGTCATCGCGGAGAACCTCAACATCTCCGGTCTGCGCCGCTTCAAGGACGACGTCACCGAGATCCGCGAAGGCTTCGAGGGCGGTATCAACCTCGGCAGCTACAACGACATCAAGATCGACGACGTCATCGCGACGTACGAGATGCGCGAGAAGCCCCGCGCGTAAGCGCGAGGCGGTTCGCACCGTGTCGTAACTCGTAGTACCGGGGCCGGTCGGCGGAATATCCGTCGATCGGCCCCGGCCGTTGCGTGTACGGTTCTGGTGACCCTGCCAAGCGATGGCGTGGCAGGCCACCGAACCCGCACCGGCGGGATATCCGGAACTGCATGTACGTGGGGACTCTGTCCTTCGATCTGCTCCTCGGCGACGTTCACTCGCTGAAGGAGAAACGCTCCGTCGTCCGGCCCATCGTGGCCGAGCTCCAGCGCAAGTTCTCCGTGAGCGCGGCTGAAGTGGGCGACCAGGACCTGCACCGCAGGGCCCGTCTAGGGGTCGCTCTGGTGAGTGGGGACGCGGGGTTCCTCTCGGATGTACTGGACCGCTGCGAGCGGCTGGTCGCGGCACGTCCGGAAGTGGAGCTGCTGTCGGTACGACGGCGGATCCACGGTGATGAAGACTGACTGCAAGACAAAGAAGGAGACGGACCAGTGGCCGACAATGCGCGGGCGAAGAAGCTGGCGGACCTCATCCGGGAGGTGGTGGCCGAGAAGCTGCAGCGTGGTGTCAAGGACCCCCGCCTCGGTACGCACGTGACCATCACGGACACCCGGGTCACCGGCGACCTGCGGGAGGCCACGGTCTTCTACACGGTTTACGGTGACGACGAGGACCGGGCCAGCGCGGCAGCGGGCCTGGAGAGCGCCAAGGGCGTACTGCGTTCCGCGGTCGGCCGGGCGGCGGGAACCAAGTTCACGCCCACCCTGACCTTCGTGGCGGACGCCCTCCCGGAGAACGCGAAGACCATCGAGGACCTCCTCGACAAGGCGCGCGCCTCCGACGCCCAGGTGCGCGAGGTGTCCTCCGGCGCGAAGTACGCCGGCGAAGCCGACCCGTACAAGAAGCCGGGCGACGAGGACGACGACGAGGACGCAGCCGCGGAATGAGCGACAACGCAGGGAAGACTCCGGACGGACTTGTCATCGTCGACAAGCCGTCCGGTTTCACTTCGCACGACGTGGTCGCCAAGATGCGCGGGATCGCCAAGACCCGCCGCGTCGGCCACGCCGGCACGCTCGACCCGATGGCGACGGGTGTCCTGGTGCTGGGTGTCGAGAAGGCCACCAAGCTGCTCGGCCACCTCGCGCTCACGGAGAAGGAGTACCTCGGCACGATCCGGCTGGGCCAGGACACCCTGACGGACGACGCCGAGGGCGAGATCATCTCCTCCACGGACGCCTCCGGGGTCACCCGGGAGGCCGTGGACGAGGGCATCGCCAAGCTGTCCGGCGCGATCATGCAGGTCCCGTCCAAGGTCAGCGCCATCAAGATCAAGGGCGTGCGCTCGTACAAGCGCGCCCGCGACGGCGAGGAGTTCGAGATCCCGGCCCGGCCGGTGACCGTCTCCTCGTTCCAGGTGTACGACATGCGGGAGGCGGAGGCCGAGGACGGCACCAAGGTCGTCGACCTCATCGTCTCCGTCGTCTGCTCCAGCGGTACGTACATCCGCGCCCTCGCCCGTGACCTGGGCGCAGGCCTCGGCGTGGGCGGGCATCTGACGGCGCTGCGGCGCACGCGCGTGGGCCCGTACAAGATCGACCGGGCGCGGACGCTCGACCAGCTCCAGGAGGAGCTGACCGTCATGCCGATCGGCGAGGCGGCAGCGGCGGCCTTTCCGCGCTGGGACCTGGACGCCCGCCGGGCGTCGCTGCTGGGCAACGGCGTGCGGCTGGAGATGCCGGACGCCTACCCCGTCGGCCAGACCGTGGCGGTCTACGGGCCCCAGGGGGAACTGCTCGGCCTCGTGGAGAGCAAGGGCGGCAAGGCGAAGTCCCTCGCGGTCTTCGTCTGATCCAAGGTCTGTCGCCGGACGTCTGCTGCCCGGCATGTCCGCCTGACGTCTGATTGACGTGGAGCGGTGAGCGCACATCGACTGCTGCTCACCGCTCCACGACCCCCCTCGGGTAGGTCTCTATCCACCCGGACGCCCGTATTCACCCGTCAGAGCAGGCGCTCGGAGTGAATGGAGGGAGCGTAAGGGGGCGCTTTCACCTCGCGTGCTTTTCCCGCTGATCTTCACGTGCCTACCGTCGTGAGCACGGGCGGGGCGGGGGCGTGGCGAAAGTGGTGCGGGGATGGCGGACGCGGACGGGGCGACCCGGGTCGACGGGCTGGACGGGCTGGACGGGCTGGCCGGGCTGGCCGGGCTGGCCGGGGTCTCCGCGGAGCTGGTCAGGATCTGCGATCTCGCCGGTCGGCCGCGCGGCAGCGGCTTCGTCGCCGACGACTGCGGGACGGTGGTCACCAGCCACGAGACCGTGGACGGGCTGACCCGGGTGGTGCTGCACGGCCCGGGGGAGCGGACCTGGCTCGCGGAGGCCTCGGACGTGACGGCGCTGCCCGAGTACGGGCTGGCACTGGTACGGACCGACGGGCTCGGGGTCCGGCCGCTGCCGGTGGCGGTACGGGGGACCGTCGCGCCCGGGACGTACGTACGGCTGCCCGCGCGGGGATGGCGCCAGGCGCGGGTGCCCGGTCCCGCGGAGGTCACCTACACGGCGACGGACCGCTTCCACCTGCTGCCGGCGGCGCTGGAGCTGGCCATCGGGACCGACGGGCAGGACGCGCTCCGCCTCGGCGGGGAGGCCTGCGGGGGACCGGTGCTGGACGCCGGGACCGGAGCGGTGCTCGCGGTGCTGGGCACCGCTCTGCAGGCGGAGCACCGCTCCGGCGGCTTCGCCGTGCCGCTGGCGGCCGCCTCCGCCGCCGATCCGGACGGGCCCCTCTCCGCGCTGCTCGGGCGCAACGCCGCCACCGTGCCGGGCTACGGCCGGGACCTGAACCTCGCCGGCGCACTCGAACTCACCGGAACCACCCTCGGCGCCGCCTTCGCGTCCCGCCGCCCCGAGCCGGTGGACCGGCCGGCCGTCGCCGCCGAACTGGACGCCTTCGCGGCTGCTGCACGAGACCCTGCTGCGCGCCCCCACCGCCCGGCCGTTCCTGCCCGTCCTGCACGCCCTGGCCGAGCACATCGCCCACGCCCGCCGTCAGGAGGAGTTCGGCGGCTGGTTCTGGAACCGGCTGCGCCTGCCCGAGTCCGACCGCCTCGACCTGCTCCGCCGGATGCTCCCCAGCGACCACCGCTACCTCGCCGCCGCGGGTCGCCGCCTCGTCCGCGACCCCCGGCTCGTACAGCCCCTGCTCTGCGCCTGGTTCACCGACGAGCGGCGGCTGCTCGGCCGCCCCGGAGCCACCGTCGCCACCGCCGCCCAGGCGCTCCCGCACACCCACCGCCGCTTCGCCGTGGACGACCTCACCGAGGCCCTCGTCACCGCCGCGCACCCCCGCGCCGACGAGCTGCTCACGGTGCTCGCGCAGGACGAGCCCTCCGCGCTGTGCCGGGCCGCCGACCGCTGGGCCCACGACGAGCGCCCCGGGCGGCGCGTCGCTGCCGCCGCCTACGGGCTCGCCACCGCCCCGCACGCCCGCCGACCGCGAGCTGCTGCGCCACGCCGCCCGGACGCTGCTCTCCCGCCCCGGCGATGCCACCCTGCACGGCAGCGCCCTCGGGATGCTGCTGCGCGACGCGCAGGTGCGCGCCCGCTACCTGCCCGACGCCCTCGCCTGCTTCCGCGACCCCGACCGCGGATCGCGGCTGCCCGCCTCGGCGCTGGTCGCCGCGCTGCCCGTACTGCCCGACCCGGACGCGGTGTTCGCCGCCCTGCGGGCCCGGGCCGACGGGGAGGTGGTGCGTGCGCTGGCCGCGCTGACCACGCCGGGGCTGGCGCGCCGCGCGGGCGACCTCGTACGGGAGCACCTCGCGCGCAGCCCGCAGGACGCACCGCACGCCGCCGCGTTCGTGGACCGGAGGCTCGAACAGGGCCTGGCCGCCGCCCCCGTGCTCCGTCCGCTGGTGCTGGACCTGCTGCGCTGCGGCCCGGTGGCGGTCCGGGCGGAGCGGGCGGAGGTGCTGGCCGCGCCCGGCGGGGAGCCCTCGTGCACGCTGCGGGGCGAGCTGGCCGACGTACTGCTGCGCGAGGAGACCGACCCGGCGGTGCTCGACGCGTTCCTCGGCGGGGTCGCCGCGGGGGCCGCCGGGCGCGCCGAGGCCCGTACGCGGGAGCTGCTGCGGCGCACCGGGCGGCAGCTGCTGCGGGTGCCGGGCGGGCCCGCGGTGTTCGAGCGGCGGACCGTGGAGCTGGCCCGGGCGCGGCCGGCCTTCGGCGTGCTGGTCGCCCAGTGGCTGGCGGAGGCGGCCGCCGAGGCGGCGGCGCTGCCGGGGCCGGGCGCGCGCCGCACCGTGGAGACCCTCGGCCGCGGAGGCCCGGGCCGCGGTGCGGTGCGGACACGGGACAAGTCCCGGCCAGACGCCGATGATGGGCACCGGCCACCGGCATGGCAGTCTTAGACCTGCAATCGGCAATCAGTACAGGGACTACACGGTTCGGGCGAGGAGCGGTCACAGTGCAGCGCTGGCGTGGCTTGGAGGACATCCCCCAGGACTGGGGACGCAGCGTCGTCACCATCGGCTCCTACGACGGTGTGCACCGGGGCCACCAGCTGATCATCGGGCGGGCCGTGGCCAAGGCCCGCGAGCTCGGCGTACCGTCGGTCGTCGTCACCTTCAGCCCGCACCCCAGCGAGGTCGTCCGCCCCGGCAGCCACCCGCCGATCCTCGCCCCGTACGACCGGCGCGCCGAACTGATGGCCGGACTCGGTGTGGACGCGCTGCTGGTCCTGCCGTTCACGGCGGAGTTCTCGCAGCTGTCCCCGGCCGACTTCATCGTGAAGGTGCTCGTCGACAAGCTGCACGCGCGCGCCGTCATCGAGGGCCCCAACTTCCGCTTCGGCCACCGGGCCGCCGGAAACGTCGACTTCCTGCGCGAGCTCGGCACCACCTACGACTACGAGGTCGACGTCGTGGACCTGGTGGAGCGCGGCGAGGCGGGCGGCGGAGTGCCGTTCTCCTCGACGCTGGCGCGCCGGCTCGTCGCCGAGGGCGACATGGAGGGCGCGGCCGAGATCCTGGGGCGGCCGCACCGGGTCGAGGGCGTCGTGGTGCGCGGTGCGCAGCGCGGGCGCGAGCTCGGCTACCCGACGGCGAACGTCGAGACGCAGCCGCACACCGCGATCCCGGCGGACGGGGTGTACGCGGGGTGGCTCACGGCGGACGGCGAGCGGATGCCCGCGGCGATCTCGGTGGGTACGAACGTGCAGTTCGACGCCACCGAGCGGACCGTGGAGGCGTACGCGATCGACCGGGTCGGGCTGGACCTGTACGGGATGCACGTGGCCGTCGACTTCCTCGCGTACGTGCGGGGGATGGCGAAGTTCGAGTCCCTGGACGGGCTGCTGGAGGCCATCGCGGACGACGTGAAGCGGGCGCGGGTGCTGACGGAGGCGTACGACGGCCTGCGCTGACGCGCCGCGCTACGCCATGCTGTGTCGCGCTGTGCGCGGAGAACGACGAAGGGCCCGTACCGATCACGCGATCACGGTACGGGCCCTTCGCGTTGCCGTCAGCCGAGGCGCGGGTCGCGCGGGGGCTGGCCGGGCTGCTGCGGGGGCTGCTGCTGCGGCCAGGGGGCGCCGGGCTGGGGGTAGGGCTGGCCGTACGGCTGCGGGGGCTGCTGGTACGGGGGCTGGCCGCCCTGCGGTTGCTGCGGCGGCTGCGGGTGCGGCTGCGGGTGCCCGTGCTGTGGCTGCTGCTGCTGCTGCGGCTGGCCGGGCTGCGGGTGCTGGGGCTGCTGCGGCTGGCCCCAGTGGCCCTGGGGGGCCTGCTGCGCGCGGATGAAGTCCTCGGCGACCATCGCGGAGAGGTTGAAGTACGCCTCGCGCGTCTTGGGGCGCATCATGTCGAGGTCGACCTCGGCGCCGGCCGCGAGGTGCTCGTCGAAGGGCACCACGACGACGCCGCGGCAGCGGGTCTCGAAGTGCTGCACGATGTCCTCGACCTTGATCATCTTGGCGGTCTCGCGGACCCCGGAGATGACGGTGAGGGAGCGCGAGACGAGGTCGGCGTACCCGTGTGCGGAGAGCCAGTCGAGCGTGGTGCTGGCGCTGCTCGCGCCGTCCACGGACGGGGTCGAGATGATGATCAGCTGATCGGCCAGGTCCAGGACCCCGCGCATGGCGGAGTAGAGCAGGCCGGTGCCCGAGTCGGTGAGGATGATCGGGTACTGGCGGCCGAGCGTCTCTATGACGCGGCGGTAGTCCTCGTCGTTGAAGGTCGTCGAGACGGCCGGGTCCACGTCGTTGGCGATGATCTCCAGGCCCGACGGGGCCTGGGAGGTGAACCGCCGGATGTCCATGTACGAGTTGAGGTACGGGATCGCCTGGACCAGGTCGCGGATCGTCGCCCCGGTCTCGCGGCGCACGCGGCGGCCGAGGGTGCCGGCGTCGGGGTTCGCGTCGATGGCCAGGATCTTGTCCTGGCGCTCGGTGGCGAGGGTGGCGCCGAGGGCGGTGGTGGTCGTGGTCTTGCCGACGCCGCCCTTGAGGCTGATCACGGCGATGCGGTAGCAGGACATCACCGGGGTGCGGATCAGCTCCAGCTTGCGCTGGCGCTCCGCTTCGGCCGCCTTGCCGCCGAAGCGGAAGATGCCGCCGGCGGCCGGGTTGCCGCCGCTCTTGGCCTTCTGCTTGCCGCGGATCAGGCGGTCCGAGGACAGCTCGACGGCGGCGGTGTACCCGAGCGGCGCCCCGCCGGTGGGCTGGCCGGGCGCGTAGCGGGGGTCGGGGCCGGGGCCCTGCGGGTACGGGTGCTGGGGGTGGGCCTGCGGCTGCGGCTGCGGGTACGGCGGCTGCGGTTGTGCCCCGGCGGGCCACTGGGCGCCGGTGCGGGGATCGACGTACGGGGCCTGCGGCTGGGGCTGCGGCGGGAACCCGTAGCCGTTGGGGGCGTCGGCGGGCTGGGGCTGGGGCTGGGGCTGGGGCTGGGGCGGCGGGAACCCGTACCCGTTCTGGGGATCGGCCGGCTGGGGTTGCGCGGGCGGGAACCCGTATCCGTCAGCGGGCTGCACGGGCTGCACGGGCTGCACGGGCTGCACCACGGGCTGTACGGGCGCCGGGGGTGCGGGCGGGAACCCGTACCCGTCCTGCGGTGCGCCCGAGGCCGGGAACGTGGGCGGCAGCGCGGGCAGTTCGGCGGGCCCGGCCGCCGGGGCGGATCCCTCGAACGGGGTCTGCGCCCGCTCCGCGGGAGGTACGGGGGTCCCCTCCGCGGGAGTGGGGGTACGCACGGGAGCGGCACCGGCGTCGCCCGAGGGCGCGCTCGCCTCGGGCGCGGCATGGACCGGCGCGGGCGCGGGAGCCGGCGGCACCGGGTTGACCGGGGCCGGGGCGATCGGCGCGGGCGCCGCTTCGGCCGGGGGCTGGCTCTGGTAGATCGGTGCCTGGAACGGCGCGGGTGTGGCCTCGGGCTCGGGTGTGCTCGGTGCCGGTGCCTGGAACGGCGCGGGTACGGGAGCGGCGTCGGCCGGGGCTTCGCTCCGGTAGATCGGAGCCTGGAACGGCGCGGGCGCGGGCGCGGGCATGGCCTCCGGTTCCGGTGTGCTCGGTGCCGGTGCCGGTGCCTGGAAGGGGAAGGGTACGGGCGCGGCGTCGGCCGGGGCCTCGTTCCGGTAGATCGGAGCCTGGAAGGGAGCCGGACCGGCGGCGGGCGCGTCCTCGGGCTCGGCCGGGCGGCGCGGTGCCGGCGGTGCCGGCCGCGTCGTCGAGGGCGAGTCCGGTTCGGTCGGCCGGTGGGGCTCGAAACCGCTGCCCTCGGGCAGGCCGGGAACCGGCGCGGTCGGCGCCGCCGGGGCGGAGCCCTGCGTGTACCAGGCCGGTGGGGTGTAGTCGATGGTGAACTCGCCCGTCAGTTCGGGCTCCGCGTCGGACTGATCGTCCGTCGGGACGTCCCACGTCCCGCCGCGCCTCTCGTTCCGATCGCCGCTCACTGGTCCTCCTGGTCTGTCGAACACTGGTCCGGCGCCCACCACGACGCCGCGCCGACGCTCAGCCTAATCGCGCGCCGTCACCGGTGTCCGCCCCCATCGGCCCGCCCCCGTCGGTCGGACCGCCACGGCCCCGCCTCGCGAGGTGGGGGCCGGTTACATCCTGCCCACAACAAGACCCTCCGGGCCAACCGGCCCCCACCCCACCCGGGCCGCGTCCGGCGGCCGCAGGGGCGCCGGTCAAGGGGTGCCGGTCAGTCGATCCGTCTCGGCGGGCCCAGCAGGGCCGTCTCCGTGTCCGTCGGCTGCGTCAGCACGAACCGCCGGTCCCGCGTGGTGCACCACAGCGTCACCCCGTCGCCCAGCGTGGGCAGGGAGCCCACCGCCCCCTGCGGCAGCCGCATCAGGCGGCCGATCTGTTCCGCCTCGTCGGGGGAGACCCGCTGGACACCGGCCAGTGCCGCCCCGCGCAGCAGCCGCGGCGCCGTCGGGCTGAGGTACGGCAGCAGGGTCAGCACCGACTGCCAGGGTCCCGCCACCACGCGCCCGCGCGGCGGTCGCATCCCACAGTCGCGGACCACCAGTACCGGACTGCCCGCCGACGCGCCCTGCGGCGGCACCCGGCCCACGTCGTGCAGGGTCACGCACGGCTGCCCGCCGCCCGCCGCCTGGGCCAGCGCGGACCACACCGGGCCGCGCCCGGTCTCCACCGCCACGCGCGCACCCGTGGCCGCCGCCCGCAGCGCCAGTACCTGAGCCGTCCACAGACCACCGATCAGCGTGATCTCGTACGGCGTGGGCCGGTTGACGCCGAGCACCGACGGCCGCCCCTCGGCGTCCACGCCGATGACGACGCCGTCGTCCCCGACGGGCAGGGCCAGCGCCTCCAGATCGGACGCCGACAGCACGTGCCGCTCGCGCCGCGGGCCGACCAGCCCGAAGCCGCCCCGCGCACGGCCCCGCGCACCGCCCCTCATCGCGCGCCTCCCAGCGGCAGCGAGGCCAGCAGCCCCGGCACCTGTTCGCGGTCGAGCCGGACCAGCCCGCTCCGCACGCCACGCGCCGCCCGCTCCAGCGCGCGCCGCGCCGCGAGCAGTTCCTCGTCGCTGCGCCCGGTGATCCGGACGTACCCGGTCAGCGTCACCCCCTGCCGCTCGGCCGGGGACATCGTCAGGCTGAAGTTCGTCGCCAGCGCCGGCAGCGAGGTCAGCAGCGCCACGAACTGCGGCAGGACCGCCCCGGCCCCGCCCAGCTGCGGCCAGCGGCCCATCCAGTACGTCGTGTGCCGCCGGTCGTCGCAGCGCCAGACCCGCGCGGTCTCCTCCGTGCGCCGCCCCGGACCGCGCGTGCCCGCCGGCCGTCCGGCCTGGGTGATCGCCATCGGGTTCGCGCACGAGGACGTGGCCAGCGCGCCCGTCAGCTCCTGCTCGGTCAGCACGGCCGCCCGGAACCCGGCCCCCGTCAGCCGGCTCGCCAGCTGGTCGGCCGCCCGTACCAGGCACCGCTGCGCCCCCGCCAGGCCGCCACCGCGCGCGATGACCGCCTCGGGGCACAGCTCGGGGTCCAGCTTGAGCGCGATCCACGTCAGCCGCACCGCCGGCGAGCCCGTCAGGGCCTGCAGCGGGGCGTAGTTGCGCGTCGCCGTCGACCGGGCGGGCAGGTGCGGGGCCGGCGCCGGCTGGGTGTGCTGCACCAGCTGCGCGGACTCCAGCCGGATGCCGTCCACCTCCAGGACGTCCCGTACGACGGCCAGCGGCAGCGGCCGCTCCGTCCGCTCGGGCCGCAGTGCGGTGGCGTCCGTGTCCACCTGCACGACCGCGGTCAGGAAGGTCCCGTCGCCGACCATCCCGACGGGCCGCCGGTCGCGCCCGCCGAAGGTGAGGGTCCGCAGCGCCGGATCGGCTTCGACCAGCGGGGCCAGCCCCGGCTCGGTACCCGCGGGCAGGGTGAAGGCGGCGGCCCGCCGACGGCGCGCGCGCAGCGCCAGCGCGCTGCCGATCCACTCGGGCAGGGAGCGCTGGTGGCGGCGTACGACCGCGAGCACCACCAGCAGGAGGGCGAGCCCGCCCGTGGGCACCAGCAGCAGCGGTTCGACCGCCCAGGACACCAGCAGCGCGGCAGCGGCGAGCTGGAGCAGTACGAACTGTTGCAATCGGAACGGCCCGAACCGCCCCGGACTCGACTCCGGCCGCGGCGTCACCCCGGCGCGCGGGGGCGACGCCGTGCCGGTCTGCTGCTGCGCCATGCTCACGCCCACTCGCGCACCTCCCCTTCGAGGGCCGGAACCCGTGGACACCGGTCCCGCGCGACGGTCGGCCGCACGGCTCCGGAACCTCCCCGATCCGCTCCAACACCCTTGCATTCACCGGCCGATACGATCCGCGGCGGCAACCGCAGGTTACGCGCCGCCACCAGACGGACCGTCAGAAGGCATAGTAGGTCCCCGGTCCGACAATCGAGGCCCGGGAACCGTGGTCACCGACCGGGCCGTGAGGGGAGAAGCAGGCGGTCATGGCGTCACGACGTGATGAGCTCAACGCGTACACCTTTGCGAAGCGGCGCACGGTGGCCGCGTTCCTCCAGCCCTCCGCGTCGGGGACCGAGGAGGGTGCCCCGCGTCCGCTGCGCGCGGTCGTCCCCGGCCTGGTGAGCGCCGCTCTGGTGCTCGGCGCCTTCGGAGCCTGGGGCATGTTCAGGCCCGTGGCGCCCAAGAACTGGGACGCCCCCGGTGCCCAGGTGATCGTCGGCAAGCAGTCGACGAGCCGGTACGTCGTCCTGACGACCACCGTCGACGGCAAGGAACAGGACCGCCTGCACCCGGTGATGAACCTCGCCTCGGCCCGACTCCTGCTGGATCCGGCCAAGAACGGCGTGATCCAGGTCGACGACGAGCTGCTCGACGAGGGGAGGCTGCCACGCGGCCCCATCATCGGCATCCCCTACGCCCCCGACCGCCTCCCGGCCCCCGAGGACGCCGGCAAGGCCAAGCGCTGGGCGGTCTGCCAGCGGCCCGGGGGCAACGGCCGGGGCGTACAGACCGCCGCCTTCGTCCTCGCCGGCCGGCAGGAGAAGGTGCTGGACGACCCGCGCAGGCTCGGCGACACCGAGGCGCTGTACGTACAGAACTCCGACGGGGCCAAGGAGCGGTACCTCGTCGACTCGACGGGTACGAAGTACCGGTTCCCCGAGGGCGCCCCGGACGCGGGCACCATGACCAACGCCATGGTCGGCACCGGCGCGACCCCGCAGCAGGTCACCGAGGCCTGGCTGGCCACCCTCGACCCCGGCGACGACCTCGCCTTCCCGCAGCTGCCCGCCGGCACGGCCGGGACCGGCGCGGGCGTCCAGGGCCTGGCAGGCGACGACGGCCGGGTGGGCATGGTGCTCAAGGCGATGACCGGCTCCGGCGCGCAGCACTACGTCGTACTGCCCGGGAAGGTGGTCCCGGTCTCCGACTTCGTGGCCTGGCTGCTGATCTCCTCGCCCGCGACCGACGGCCTCGACATGCACGGCAAGCCCCGCGAGGTGGACCTCCAGTCCCTGAGCCCGGACCCCGTCCCCTTCAAGAGCGACGCCAAGTGGCCGCAGAAGAAGGTCGGACGGGTCAACCAGACCGCCTCGGCGCCCGCCGCGGGCGCCGCCGGTACCACCGCGGGCGACCGCGACACCGTCTGCAACGTCCTGCGTTCGGTGGACGGCCGGGGCAAGCCGACGCTGAGCACCTGGGCCGGCGCCGCGTTCCCCGTCGACATCACCGCCAGCGGCGCGAGCGCGTACGTCACACCGGGCTCGGGACTGCTGTACACCCAGGTCCAGGGCCGCCAGGCCACAGCAGGCGGCTCCCTCTTCCTGGTCACCGACACCGGACTGCGGTACGCCCTGCAGGCCAACGGCGACAGCGACGCCCCGAAGGCGCAGCCGCAGCCGACGGGGGACGGCCGCCCCCGGCCCAGCCAGGCGCAGACCCGGCTCGGCTACGGAGGCGTCGTACCGGCCCTGGTGCCCATCGCCTGGTCGCAGTTGCTCTCCAAGGGGCCCCGGCTGGACACCAACTCCGCGCGCCAGCCGCAGGGTTCGTGAGGAGGCCGCCCGTGCCGAAGCCCGCCCGCGCGGCCGCGCGGCCCGTCGGTGCCGCTGCCGTCGCTGCCGTCGTCCTCGTGCTGAGCGCCTTCTGTGGCGCGGCGGCCGCCGCGCCACAGGTCCCGTACGGCGCCGGGGAGTGCACCTTCCCGATGAAGAAGCAGATCGCGGACCGCCCCTGGGCCCTGCAGCGGCTCCTGCTGGACGAGCTCTGGGCGAAGACCAAGGGCGCGGACGCCCAGGGCAACGCCATCCGCGTCGCGGTCATCGACACCGGCGTCGACCGGGCGAACCCGCAGCTCGCGGGCGCCGTCGACGCGGGCGCCGGCCGGGACTTCCTCGACCCGCGGGGCGACGGTACGCACGACACGGTCGGGCACGGCACCCGGGTCGCCGGACTGATCGCGGCGCGACCGCAGCCGGGCACCGGCTTCGTGGGCCTGGCCCCGGAGGCGACGGTCATCCCCATCCGGCAGAACGACGGGCAGGGCAACGGCGACACCGGGACCCTGAGCCGGGCCATCGACCACGCGCTGGCCAAGGGCGCCCAGGTCATCAACATCTCCCAGGACACCGACGCGCCGCTGACCCCGGACTCCGCCCTCGGCAAGGCGGTCGAGCGGGCCATCGCGGCGAACGCGGTGGTGATCGCCTCGGCGGGCAACGACGGCCTCGGCGGCGAGAAGCGCGACACCTATCCGGCGGCCTTCCCCGGCGTCCTCGCCGTGGCCGCCTCGGACCGCGACAACGAACGGGCGGCCTTCTCCCAGCCCGGCGGGTTCATCGGGGTCGCGGCGCCCGGCGTCGACATCGTCTCCACCGTCCCCGGCTACGGCCAGTGCGTCGACAACGGCACCAGCTTCTCCGCGCCCTACGTCGCCGCGGTCGCCGCCCTGGTGCGCGCCGAGCATCCGGACTGGACCCCGCAGCAGGTGGTCTGGCAGATCGAGAACACCGCGGAGCGGGCCGTCAACGGCCGTGACGATTACGTCGGATGGGGTGTCGTCGACCCGGTGCGCGCCGTCACCCAGGACCGTGAGCCCCCCAAGTCACCCGTTCGGGACCCGGGCCCGCCCCCGGCGGCCGCCCCGCACGTGGCCGCGCTGAACACGGCCGAGACGGCGCAGGAGCGGGAGGTGCGGCTGGGAGCGTACGCCCTGGGGATCGGAGCCCTGCTCATCGCGGTCGTCGTCGGCACGGCGACCGTGATCAGGGACGCCCGGGCCCGTGGTCGCCGTTTGCAGTGAACGGTCGTGGCCGTCAACGCGGGCCACCCGGCGGTATCGGGCGCGGACCTCCAACTGGCTACAGTGTCAACCGACTTCACGACTGTGACCGGCCCGGTGTAGTGAGAGGTGAGGGGCTTTCGATGAGCAATGATTTCGGACTCGCGGACGATCCGGTCGTCAAGGCGACCAACAGGATCGCCGATACGGCCAACGGCGTCACCAAGCAGGCCCGCGAGCTGGCGGACATCCTCGCCACCGTGAGCGCCGGCTGGACGGGCGTCGGCGCCTCGGGTTTCGTCTCGGCCCAGGCCCTCGTCAACGAGGACCACGACCAGATCCGCAGGCTGCTCGGGGTCCTGCACCACGCGGTCTCCGAGACCAAGAACCTGAGCAACGCCCAGGACGACGACGTGCGCGCGGCGTTCAACTCCGTCAAGAACGCCGCCGGCGGCAACGGCTCCGCGCTCAACGGCATCTGACCTCCCCGTCGATCCAGCGTCCCGAAGGAGAAGATCATGTCCGGTGCTGACGGCCACACCAAGGTCCAGTACGAGAGCGTCCAGGTCATGGCCGACCGGATCCGGGCGATCTCGCAGAAGATCGTCCAGGACCTGCTCGACATGGACCGCGCCCTGAAGGTCGTCACCGACACCTGGGACGGCGAGGCGCACGCCCAGTACGTGCAGCTCCAGGCCAAGTACAAAGGCAAGGCCGAGCACATGCGCGACCAGTTAGCACGCGTCGCGGACCTCGTCGAGCGCGGCAAGGCCGACTACAGGGCCACCGACGTGAAGGCCTCGCGCCTGTTCACCGAGGCCTACTGAGCCGAAACCCGTCTCCGGCCCCGCGCACGCGACAGCGAAGGGGCGCACCCGATACGGGCGCGCCCCCTCACCGTGCACTGCTGCCGACGGGGCTCAGCGCGGGCCCCGGTCGAGGTCGAACTCGCCGTCCCTGGCCCCGAGTACGAACGCCTCCCACTCGGCCGCGGTGTAACGCAGCACGGTGTCCCGGTCCAGCGAGGACCGCATCGCCACCGCGCCCTCGGGCAGCCGGGCGATCTCGACCCGCTCCTCCTGCGGGCTGGTCCCGGGCGGGCCCTCCCACTCGACGCCGCTGATGTCGAGCGCGTACAGCTCGTCCTTCTCCTGCTGGGTGCCCATGTGCGGCCTCTCCCTCGGTGCGTGGTGCCACTGCTGCGTTCGCTGCCGATTATCGGTGCAGACCAGGGGGCCGGGGGAGGCTTTCCCCCGGATCGGGGTGGTCTCCGCCCTCCCCTCATCGCCTCACGCCTCCGGCAGCCGGCCGAGCTGGACCAGCGACGTGCCCCGCCTGCGCGTGGTGAAGTACGCCCGGCCCGGGGGCATCGGCCGGGGGCGGACACGGCCGACCAGGTCCCCCTCGGACGGGTCGCCGGACAGCACCACTCCCTGAGCGCCGAGCTCCTTGACCCGTTGCATGAACGGCTCGTACAGCGAACGCGAGGCCCCCGCCGAGTTGCGCGCGATGACGAAACGCACCCCCGTGTCCCGGGCGAACGGCAGGAACTCCACCAGCCGGGCCAGCGGATTGCCCTGGCTCGTGGCCACCAGGTCGTAGTCGTCGATGACGATGAAGACGTCCGGCCCCGTCCACCAGCTGCGGTCGCGCAACTGCCGCGGGGTGACGTCCGTGGGGGGCTGGCGCCGCGAGAACACCCCGACCAGGGCCTCCATGTGCGTCTGCAGGGAGCTCACCGTGGGCGCGTACTCCAGCAGGTGCTCCTCCGGCAGCGCCCCCAGGAGGCTCCGCCGGTAGTCGCCGACCACCAGCCGGGCCCGGTCGGGCGGGTAGCGCTCGGCGATCTGCCGGGCGATGAGCCTCAGCAGGTTCGTCTTGCCGGACTCGCTCTCGCCGAAGACGAGGAGGAAGGGGTCGGTCTCGAAGTCGACGAACACCGGCTCCAGGTCCGTCTCGCCGATGCCGATCGCCACCCCGCGGCCGGGCTGCTCCCCGCCCTTGGGCAGCTGGTCGGCGGTGAGCAGCCGCGGCAACAGCCGTACCCCGGGAGCCGCCAAGCCCGCCCAGTTCTCCCTGACCGCCGCCACGAAGGCCGCCGTGGCCCGCGACAGGTCGTCCGCGTCGTGCGAGCCGTCGATGCGCGGCAGCGCGCCCAGGAAGTGCAGCTTCTCCGGCACCTGGCCGCGGCCCGGCATCCCCGGGGGCACGTTCGCCGCGACCCTCCGGTCGAACTCGGAGTCCATGACGTCGCCGAGCCGCAGCTCCAGCCGGCCGAGCATCTGGTCCTTCAGCGCGGCCCGGACCTCCATGTAGCGGGCGGCGGTGACCACCACGTGGATGCCGTATCCCAGACCCCGGGACGCGATGTCCGTGACCACCGGCTCCAGGCCCTCGTACTCGCCCCGGAAACCGCCCCACCCGTCGATGAGCAGGAAGACGTCCCCCCATGCCTCACCCGGCAGCTCGCCCGCCGCGCGCCGCCGCCGGTAGGCGCCGATGGAGTCGATGTCCTCGGAGCGGAAGAACTCCTCGCGGCGGTTCAGGATCCCGCCGACCTCCGCGACGGTGCGCCGCACCCGCTCCGGGTCCAGCCGCGAGGCGATCCCGCCCACGTGCGGCAGCCCGGCGAGCGAGGACAGGCTGCCGCCGCCGAAGTCCAGTGCGTAGAACTGCACCTCGCGCGGGGTGTGGGTGAGCGCGAAGGAGGAGATCAGCGTCCGCATCAGCGTCGACTTGCCCGACTGCGGACCGCCGACCACCAGCATGTGGCCCGCCGCCCCCGAGAAGTCCCGGTACAGCACCTCGCGCCGCTGCTCGAACGGCTTGTCGATCAGGCCGAGCGGTACGACGAGCCCCCCGGGCCGCGTGTACCCCTGCGCGTGCAGCCCCCGCTCGGGGCTCGGCGCCGACGCCGGCAGCAGCTGGTCCAGCGGCGGCGCCTGGTCCAGCGGCGGCAGCCACACCTGGTGCGCCGGCACCCCCTGCCCCTCCAGCCGGCCCACGATCACGTCCAGCACCGTGTCCGCCAACGCGTCGCCCTGCGCGGCCCGCGCCGCCAGGTACGCCGGATCCGGGGCCGCGTACACCACCGGCACCGGCACCGGCGCCGCCGTGAACAGCGCGGGCCGCCGCTCCACCGGGAACAGCCCGACCGACAGGTCCGGGCCGCCCGAGCGGTAGGCGCCCGAGACGTACGCCGCCTTGAAGCGGGTCATCTCGTCCGTACCGAACTTCAGATAGCCCGAACCGGGCACCGAGGGCAGGTGGTAGGCGTCCGGCACTCCGATCGCGGCCCGCGACTCCGCCGCCGAGAAGGTCCGCAGGCCGATCCGGTACGAGAGGTACGTGTCCAGCCCGCGCAGTTTGCCCTCCTCCAGCCGCTGCGAGGCCAGCAGCAGGTGCACGCCCAGCGACCGGCCGATGCGGCCGATCTGGATGAACATGTCGATGAAGTCAGGCTTCGCGGCGAGCAGTTCGGAGAACTCGTCGATGACCAGCACCAGCGAGGCCAGCGGCTCCAGCGGCGCGCCGGCCCCGCGGGCCTTCTCGTAGTCGTGGATGTTCGCGTAGCTGCCCGCCGAGCGCAGCAGCTCCTGCCGGCGCTGCAGCTCGCCGCGGATGGAGTCGCCCATGCGGTCCACCAGCGTCAGATCGTCCGCCAGATTGGTGATGACCGCCGCGACGTGCGGCATCTGCCCCATCCCGGTGAAGGTGGCACCGCCCTTGAAGTCCGCCAGGACGAAGTTCAGCGTCTCCGAGGTGTGCGTCACCGCCAGCCCCAGCACCAGCGTGCGCAGCAGCTCCGACTTGCCCGAACCGGTCGCGCCCACGCACAGGCCGTGCGGCCCCATGCCCTCCTGCGCCGCCTCCTTCAGGTCCAGCATGACCGGGGAGCCGTCCTCGCCCACCCCGATCGGCACCCGCAGCCGCTCGCCGGCCGACCGCGGCCGCCAGGTCCGGGCCACGTCGACCTGGGCCGCGTCGCCCAGGTTCAGCAGGTCCGTGAAGTCCAGATCGGCCAGCAGCGGCTCGTCATCGTCCCCGCCACCCGTGCGCAGCGGCGCCAACTGCCGCGCCAGGGCCTCCGCCGCGGGCAGCGACAGCGTGTCCGGGACACCCTCGTACGCGACGCCCCCGCCCGACTCCAGCCGCAGCCGGCCCGGCCGCACCACGACCGACAGCCCGCCCCGCGGTTCGTCCAGCGCGCCCGCCACCACCTCGACGACGGTCACGCCCTGCAATCCCTCGGCCGCCGCGAAAACCGAGTCCGGCGGCACCGTCCCGCCATCGAGCACGACCACCAGGTGCGGCTGGTCCAGTACCGGGGACACCTCCCGGCTGAACCGCGGCCGCCCCTCCAGACGGGGCGCCAGCAGCGCCTCCAGCCCGGTCAGGTCGTCGCCGAACAGCCGCTTGGTGCCCGCCCCGTCGACCTGCCCCGGCACCTGCGTGTGCGGCAGCCACTTCGTCCAGTCCCACGAGGGCACCGCACCCGGCGCCGCCACCACCGCGACCACCAGGTCCTCGGGGGAGTGCAGCGCCGCCAGCTGCGCCACCAGCGCCCGCGCCGCCCCGCGCACCGACTCCGGCTCCCCGGACACCGTCACGTGGTAGAACGCCCGGATCGACACCGCCACCGGCAGCCCGTCCAGCGAGGAGTGCACCCGCAGGAACCGCTGCATCGCGCCCGCCGCCAGCGGCTCCAGCTCGTCCACCGGCGCCGTCTGCGGAGCCACCAGCGGGGTCGCCAGACGCTGTGCGCCCAGCCCCAGCCGGGCCTGCCCGAAGTCCGCGTCCCCGACCCGCCGCTCCCACAACCGCGACCCCTCCGCCACCACCGACCACAACTGGTCAGGAGCCGGGTGCAGGTACAGCTGGGCGTCGCGCTGCGCCCGCGCGGTGCGGCGTACCTGACGGCGCGTCTGCGCGAGGTACTTCAGATAGTCCCGGCGCGCATCGGTCATTTGCCCCTGCGTACCGCGCCGGTGGCGGACGAGCTGCGCGGCGGCCATGGCCGCCGTCGACACGAGCATCAGCACACCCATGACGCGCATGAACGGATGATTGCCCGGCAAGAAGAAGAAGACGACCGAGGAGCCCATGCCCAGCATCGGCAGGAGCTGCATCAACATGCCCTCCTGCTGCCCCCGCGGAAGCTCCGGCGGAGCCTGAAGCCTCAGCTCGTCCGAAGGGACTTCCGGCGGCAGCGACCGGGGCGGGCGTTTGACGACGATCTGGCTCACCGAAGCAGCAACCCCTCGACAGCGGACGGGACTTCGCAGCGGGCGGCCCCAAGTCGCGGGCGCCCAGGGGGTCTCCATCGCACGTCGGCGATCCTACTTGCCGACAGTCATGGATACTCCCGGTAGTCTGGCGCGCACGCCATGCGCATCCGCGAATCCACCGCGGACGGACGACCACGCACACCGTTTCGCCAACCCCGGGGGTCCCAAGGTGAGTACGGCCGGAGCGACGGGCTTCTGCAGGGTCACCGTCGTGGCCCCCGACAGCCGCATCGACGTGGCCCTCCCCGAGGACATCGCCGTCGCCGACGTCTACCCCGAGCTGCTGCGCCTCACCGGCCAGACCCAGCCCGTCGGCGCACCCACCGGCTTCCACCTGGTACTCCGCTCCGGCACCGTCCTCGACGGCGCCCGCACCCTCGCCGCCCAGCAGGTCCTCGACGGCGAGGTGCTGAGCCTGCGCCCCTTCGCCGAGTCCCTGCCGCCCGCCGTCTTCGACGACGTCTCCGACGCCGTCGCCTCCGCCGTCGTCCGCGACCGCCGCCGCTGGAGCGAGGACATGCTGCGCGGCGCGGGCCTCGCAGGCGCCGCGCTCCTCTTCGTCCTGCTCGGCTTCGTCCTCTGGTACGCCGACCCCGGCCTGCACGACGTCAATGGCCTGCCCGGCGTCACCGCCGGCGCCGTCGGCCTCCTGCTCACCGCCGCCGCCGGGGTCCGCGCCCGCGTCTACCGCGACCGCGGCTCCGCCGTCGCCCTGGGGCTGGCGGCCGTCCCGCACCTGCTGATCGCCGGCGCCGGCATCATCGCCCCCGCCGCGGGCGAGGGCCCCGGCCGCCTCCAGTTCCTGCTCGGCTGCGTGTGCGTCCTCGTCGTCGCCGTCGCCCTCGTCGCGCTCAGCCCGCACGGCGACGCCCCCTTCGTCGCCGTCACCTTCCTCGGCGCCACCGGGACCTTCGCCGCCTTCCTCGCCATCGTCACCGAGGCCTCCGCGACCGCCACCGCCGCCGTCTGCGCACCCGTCGCCATCGGACTCGTCGCCTTCCTCCCCGGCCTCTCCGCCCGCTTCGCCCGGCTCCCGATCGGGTACGCCGCCCCGCGGAGCGCCGTGGAGGACCACGAGACCCCGGAGCGCCACGACACCGGCCCGTACGGTGAGCACGGCGGCGCCGACCAGCACCACCCGGCGGCCCCGCTCGACGCCGAGGCCATCGCCGCCCGGGCCCGCCGCGGCCACGAGATGCTGCTCGGCCTGGTCGGCGGCTGCGCCGCGGTCGCCATCGGCTCCGCCGCCGTCCTCGGCTTCTGCGACAACACCTGGAGCCGCCTGCTGGCCCTCGCCACCGGCCTCGCGATGCTGCTGCGCGCCCGTCTCTTCCGCTACACCTCGCAGGTCGCCGTCGCCCTCGCCGCCGGGATCACCGCCGTCGGCCTGCTCATCCTGGGCCTGGCCGTGCACCCCCCGGCCGACCTCCTCGCCGCGTACGTCCGCCACCACGACCGCAGCGGCCTGGACCTCCGTACGATCGGGCTCTCGGCCGCCGTGGCCGCCGGAGGGGCCCTCCTCGTCGGAATTGCGCTGGTCATTCCCCGCCGCGGTCTGTCACCCTTCTGGGGGCGCCTGCTCGACCTCACCGAGGCGGCAGTGCTGCTCAGCCTGGTCCCGCTTGCCCTGGCCGTGCTCGACGTCTACGCCCGGGCCCGCGCGCTCACCAGCTGAGACGGAGCCGAGCGGCAGCCTGGTACGCTGTGTGACGGACGTTTGTGTACGCGCCCCCGGATTCTTCTGGAGGCTGCGCTCAGCGGACCCCGCCTCCCGAGTTACGGAAGATCCCCAGAGAATTCGACCTGGGGCACTCGGTGGCAACGAAGACCTAAACGAGGAGTACGCGTGCCGCTCGACGCCGCTACGAAGAAGCAGATCATCAGCGAGTTCGGTGCCAAGGAGGGCGACACCGGCTCTCCCGAGGTCCAGGTCGCGATGCTCTCCCGCCGCATCTCGGACCTGACCGAGCACCTGAAGGCCCACAAGCACGACCACCACTCCCGTCGTGGTCTGCTGATCCTGGTCGGCCAGCGTCGCCGCCTGCTGCAGTACCTGGCCAAGAAGGACATCCAGCGCTTCCGTACGCTGGTCGAGCGCCTCGGCATCCGCCGCGGTGCGGCCGGCGCCAAGTAAAGACGCTGTGAAGGGAGCGGTTCCCACACTCAGGGGGCCGCTCCCTTTGCTGTACGTGCGGGACGTACCGGACGCTTTGTAGTCTGGACGCACGTGCACCGTGCATGACGCAGTACGTGCACAACTGAAGAGGAGGAGCGCCCTCCCTACGCCGCCGGTCCTCGGTAGTGGCACCCGGAAAGCCCCCACGGGCCCAGAATCCGGATGCTTCGATCGAAGACCGGCCCGCACGCAAGGAGCGCTTCTCCGCAACCGTCCACCACCACACGGGTGGCGGACGGAGACGACGAAAATGGAGAAAACGCTAGTGGAGAACGAGACCCACTACGCCGAGGCCGTCATTGACAACGGTTCCTTCGGCACCCGCACCATCCGCTTCGAGACGGGCCGTCTGGCCCGCCAGGCCGCCGGCTCCGCCGTTGCCTACCTGGACGACGACACGATGGTGCTTTCCGCCACCACCGCGTCGAAGAAGCCCAAGGACCAGCTCGACTTCTTCCCCCTGACGGTCGACGTCGAGGAGCGGATGTACGCGGCCGGCAAGATCCCCGGCTCCTTCTTCCGCCGCGAGGGCCGGCCCTCCGAGGACGCGATCCTCACCTGCCGCCTGATCGACCGCCCGCTGCGCCCGTCCTTCAAGAAGGGCCTGCGCAACGAGATCCAGGTCGTCGCCACGATCATGGCGCTCAACCCGGACCACCTGTACGACGTCGTCGCGATCAACGCCGCGTCCGCGTCCACCCAGCTGGCCGGCCTGCCCTTCTCCGGCCCGATCGGCGGCGTCCGCGTCGCGCTGATCCGCGGCCAGTGGGTGGCCTTCCCGACGCACACCGAGCTCGAGGACGCCGTCTTCGACATGGTCGTCGCGGGCCGCGCCCTGGAGGACGGCGACGTCGCGATCATGATGGTCGAGGCCGAGGCCACCGAGAAGACCATCGCCCTCGTCAAGGGCGGCGCCGAGGCGCCGACCGAGGAGATCGTCGCCGCGGGCCTCGAGGCCGCGAAGCCGTTCATCAAGGCGCTCTGCAAGGCCCAGGCCGACCTGGCCGCCAAGGCCGCCAAGCCCGAGGGCGAGTTCCCGGTCTTCCTGGACTACCAGGACGACGTGTACGAGGCCCTCGCGGCCGCCGTCAAGGGTGACCTCTCCCAGGCGCTCACCATCGCGGGCAAGCAGGACCGCGAGGCCGAGCTGGACCGCGTCAAGGAGATCGCCGCCGAGAAGCTCCTCCCGGCCTTCGAGGGCCGCGAGAAGGAGATCTCCGCCGCCTACCGCAGCCTGACCAAGGCCCTGGTGCGCGAGCGCGTCATCAAGGACAAGGTCCGCATCGACGGCCGCGGCGTCACGGACATCCGTACGCTGGCCGCCGAGGTCGAGGCCATCCCGCGCGTGCACGGCTCGGCGCTGTTCGAGCGTGGCGAGACCCAGATCCTGGGCGTCACCACCCTGAACATGCTCCGCATGGAGCAGCAGCTGGACACCCTCTCCCCGGTGACCCGCAAGCGCTACATGCACAACTACAACTTCCCGCCGTACTCCGTCGGTGAGACCGGCCGCGTGGGCTCGCCCAAGCGCCGCGAGATCGGCCACGGTGCGCTCGCCGAGCGCGCCATCGTGCCGGTCCTCCCGACCCGCGAGGAGTTCCCGTACGCGATCCGTCAGGTGTCCGAGGCCCTCGGCTCCAACGGCTCGACGTCCATGGGCTCGGTCTGCGCCTCCACCATGTCGCTGCTGAACGCCGGTGTGCCCCTCAAGGCCCCCGTCGCCGGCATCGCCATGGGTCTGATCTCGCAGGAGATCGACGGCAAGACCCACTACGTCGCCCTCACCGACATCCTCGGTGCGGAGGACGCCTTCGGCGACATGGACTTCAAGGTCGCCGGCACCAAGGAGTTCGTCACCGCGCTCCAGCTGGACACCAAGCTCGACGGCATCCCGGCCTCGGTTCTGGCCGCCGCCCTCAAGCAGGCCCGCGACGCCCGCCTCCACATCCTCGACGTGATGATGGAAGCGATCGACACGCCGGACGCCATGTCCCAGTACGCCCCGCGGATCATCACCGTCAAGATCCCGGTGGACAAGATCGGTGAGGTCATCGGCCCCAAGGGCAAGATGATCAACCAGATCCAGGAGGACACCGGCGCCGAGATCACGATCGAGGACGACGGCACCATCTACATCGGTGCCGCCGACGGCCCGGCCGCCGAGGCCGCCCGCGCCACGATCAACGCGATCGCCAACCCGACCATGCCGGAGGTCGGCGAGCGCTACCTGGGTACGGTCGTCAAGACCACCACCTTCGGTGCCTTCGTTTCCCTCATGCCCGGCAAGGACGGCCTGCTGCACATCTCGCAGATCCGCAAGCTCGCCGGTGGCAAGCGCGTGGAGAACGTCGAGGACGTGCTCGCGGTCGGCACCAAGGTCCAGGTGGAGATCGCCGAGATCGACTCGCGCGGCAAGCTCTCCCTGGTCCCCGTGATCGACGGCGAGGCCGCCGGCGACGACGCTGACAAGGACGACTCCGACAAGTGACGTCGCGTAGTTCCCGTGTGACGGCCCGCCCCTCTTCGGAGGGGCGGGCCGTCGCCCGTACCCAAACACTCCTCAAGGGCCAGAGCGGCATCGGCACCGTCCGGCGCACGGTCCTCCCCGGCGGACTGCGCATCGTCACCGAGACGCTGCCCTCCGTCCGGTCCGCCACCTTCGGCATCTGGGCCCACGTCGGCTCGCGCGACGAGACCCCGACGCTCAACGGCGCCACGCACTACCTCGAGCACCTCCTCTTCAAGGGCACCGGCAAGCGCAGCGCCCTCGACATCTCCTCCGCGATCGACGCGGTCGGCGGCGAGATGAACGCCTTCACGGCGAAGGAGTACACCTGCTACTACGCACGGGTGCTCGACACCGACCTGCCGTTGGCCATCGACGTCGTCTGCGACATGCTCACCGGCTCGCTGATCCGTGAGGAGGACGTCGACGCCGAGCGCGGCGTCATCCTCGAAGAGATCGCGATGACCGAGGACGACCCGGGCGACATGGTCCACGACCTGTTCGCGCAGACCATGTACGGCGACACCCCGCTGGGCCGACCCGTCCTGGGCACCGTCGACACGATCAACGCGCTCGGCGCCGACCGGATCCGCCGCTTCTACAAGAAGCACTACGACCCCACCCACCTGGTCGTGGCCGCCGCGGGCAACGTCGACCACAACAAGGTCGTACGCCAGGTCCGCGCGGCCTTCGAGAAGGCCGGCTCGCTGACCCGGACCGACGCCGAGCCGATCGGCCCGCGCAGCGGCACCAAGCGCATCCGCACCTCCGGCCGCGTCGAGCTGGTGAACCGCAAGACCGAGCAGGCCCACGTGGTCCTCGGCATGCCGGGCCTCGCCCGCACCGACGAGCGCCGCTGGGCCCTGGGCGTCCTGAACACCGCCCTCGGCGGAGGCATGTCCTCCCGCCTCTTCCAGGAGGTCCGGGAGAAGCGCGGCCTGGCCTACAGCGTGTACTCGTACACCTCGGGCTTCGCCGACACCGGCCTCTTCGGCGTCTACGCCGGCTGCCGCCCGAGCCAGGTCCACGACGTCCTGCGGATCTGCCGCGCCGAGCTCGACAAGGTCGCCTCCGACGGACTGACCGACGACGAGATCAAGCGGGCCATCGGCCAGCTCTCCGGCTCCACCGTCCTCGGCCTCGAGGACACCGGCGCGATCATGAACCGCATCGGCAAGAGCGAGCTGTGCTGGGGCGACCAGATGTCGGTCGACGACATGCTGGCCCGGATCGCCGCCGTGACCCCGGACGACGTCCGCTCGGTCGCACAGGATGTACTGGCCCAGCGCCCCTCGCTCGCGGTGATCGGCCCGCTGAAGGAGAAGCAGGCCGCCCGCCTCGACGAGGCCGTCGCCTAGTTCCGTACGTAGGTAAGGAAGCAACTATGAGCAAGCTGCGCGTGGCAGTCCTCGGAGCGCAGGGCCGCATCGGCTCCGAGGCCGTCAAGGCGGTCGAGGCCGCCGCCGACATGGAGCTGGTGGCGGCCCTCGGCCGCGGCGACGACCTGCAGACGCTGGCCGACGCCGGCGCCCAGGTCGCGGTCGAGCTGACCACCCCGGCCTCGGTGATGGAGAACCTGGACTTCCTCATCGGCCACGGCATCCACGGCGTGGTCGGCACCACCGGCTGGACCGAGGACCGCCTCGCCCAGCTGAACACCTGGCTCGCCGGCTCGCCGGAGACGGGCGTGCTCATCGCCCCGAACTTCTCCATCGGCGCCGTCCTCACCATGAAGTTCGCCGCCCAGGCCGCGCGCTACTTCGAGTCCGTCGAGGTCGTCGAGCTGCACCACCCCAACAAGGTCGACGCCCCCTCCGGCACGGCGACCCGTACGGCCCAGCTCATCGCCGCCGCACGCGCCGAAGCGGGCTGCGCCCCGCAGCCCGACGCCACCGCCACCGCGCTCGACGGCGCGCGCGGCGTGAACGTCGAGGGTGTCCCGGTGCACGCGATCCGGCTGCGCGGCCTGCTGGCCCACCAGGAGGTCCTGCTCGGCGGCGAGGGCGAGACCTTGACGATCCGCCACGACTCCCTGCACCACAGCAGCTTCATGCCGGGCATCCTGCTCGGCGTGCGGCGCGTGACGCAGACCCCGGGCCTCACCTTCGGCCTGGAAAACTTCCTCGACCTCGGCTGATGAGCAGGCAGTAGTCCCCATGCGCGCGAAGATCACCTATTTCCTCACGGCCGCCGTCCTGGCCGTGTACTTCGTCCTGGTCGGCAGCCGGGGCCTGATGCTGATTCAGCACGGCACCTGGATCACCGTCACCTTCGGGGTGGCGGTGCTGATCCTGCCGGTCATCGGCATCTGGTTCCTGTGGAAGAACACGCAGTTCGTCACCAAGGCCAACCGGCTCGCCACCGAGCTCGAAGCCGAGGGCGGACTGCCCGTGGACGAGCTGGAGCGGGACAAGTACGGCCGGATCCTGCGGGACTCCGCCGACGAGGTCTTCGCGCGCCGCAAGGCCGAGACGCAGGACGCCCCGGGGGACTGGCGCAGCTGGTTCCGCCTCGCCGTCGCCTACCGCGACGCCCGCGACACCCCGCGGGCGCGCAAGGCCATGCAGCGGGCGATCTCGCTGCACGAGGGAAAGCCCGTACAGGTCTGATCCCTGTACGGGCTGTCGGCGCGCCCCGCGTGACGTCAGGCGGGCACGGCCCGGTACTCGTGCGCCCAGGCCTCCACCATGTCGGCGGCCCGGTCGAAGGCCTCGCGCCGCGCCAGGAAGTCGGCGTTGTGGTCGGTCAGCAGCACCGGCAGCTCGCCGCCGCCGCGCCCGGCGACCGTCAGGGCCTGCCCCTGCACGGTCCTCGGCAGCCCGAGCCAGCGCACGGGCTGCTGGACCGTACGGACCTCGGCGACCTGGCTCCACGGGATCGAGCGGGTCGTGAAGAAGGACACCCGGCGCAGCCCCCGGGGGCTCACCCAGACGCCCGCGCGCAGCAGCCGCAGCGCCGAGCCGACGACGGCGAGCGAGGCGGCCAGGCTGGCCGCGGCCCCGCCCCACGTGCCCGCGGCGGCGATGATCATCGTGGCGAGCAGCATGAACGCCGCCAGCAGGAGCAGCACGGCGGCGATGGCGACCCGCCAGGGGCCGGGCCGGTAGGGCCGGCGCCAGCGGTCGGGGTCTTCGTGGGGGAGGGTCTCCTCCCCGTCGTGCGCGTCGAATGCGCCATCGGCCGTCAAGAAGGGCAGGGGCACGGCTGGACCTCACTCACATGCACGTTCGGTTGGACTGTGCCCGTGAGGCTACCGCCCCTGGGACGCCTCCGACTGCTCCGACTTCTCGGGCGCCTTGCTGGGCTGCAGTGCGGGCATTCCGAAGAGCAGCGAGCCGACGAGCCCCGCCACCACGGTCATCCCGACCAGACTACGGGCGGCGATCTGGGTCTTGCTCAGACTCTCGCGCGGCGGTGGAGTGACGTTACTGCGGAAGCGGTCGGCCTCGGCGACGAAGGCAAACGGGACGGGTTCGCGGCGCCGGCGGAACATGGGGGCGACTCTCCTCACGATCGAAAATGGACGGCTTTCTCCTATGTAGGACGTACAAGCGGCCCGATCGGTGCCGGATTTCGTGACATCAACCAAATTTCATGGCGGTGCGTCAGCTGACCGGGTGACCCGATCCACCCCCCTCGCCTGCACCGGGAGGCGCGGCGGGCGCCGTAGAGTGGGCGCGCCCCAGGTAAGACCGTTCGGAAGGACCCCCGGTGAGCGAGACCGCCGCTTCAGATCTGAAACCCAGCTACCGCAGTGATGTGACGGTGGAGCTGGTGAAGCACTCCGCCGCCGATTCCGACGTGCTGTGGGCCGCCCGTGTCTCCACGGCCGGCGAGCAGTCCCTGGAGGAGCTGCAGAAGGACCCGGAGCGCTCCAAGGGCCTCATCAACTACCTGATGCGCGACCGTCACGGCAGCCCCTTCGAGCACAACTCGATGACCTTCTTCATCAGCGCGCCGATCTTCGTGTTCCGCGAGTTCATGCGCCACCGCGTCGGCTGGTCCTACAACGAGGAATCCGGTCGCTACAGGGAGCTGGAGCCGGTCTTCTACGTCCCGGACGCCGAGCGCAAGCTCGTCCAGCAGGGCCGCCCCGGCAAGTACGTCTTCGTCGAGGGCACCGCGGCCCAGCAGGAACTGACGGCCCGGGTCATGGAGGACTCGTACCTTCAGGCGTACGAGGCCTACCAGGAGATGCTCGCGGCGGGCGTGGCCCGCGAGGTTGCCCGTTCGGTCCTGCCGGTCGGTCTTTTCTCCTCGATGTACGCCACCTGCAACGCGCGCTCGCTGATGCACTTCCTCGGACTGCGCACGCAGCACGAGCTCGCGGCCACCCCGTCCTTCCCCCAGCGGGAGATCGAGATGGTCGGCGAGAAGATGGAACAGCACTGGGCGCGGCTGATGCCGCTGACGTACGCCGCCTTCAACGGCAACGGCCGCGTTGCCCCGTAAGGCCCGGTGGCTCCGGTCTGGTGTACGACGTACAGATGTGCGGAGTGAAGTCCGAAGTGTCCGTATTGCGGCGTTTCGGAAAGTTCATCTAGGCTGATCAAACGGACCCGGCACTGCTTGAACCCCCGAGCAGGCAGTGCCGGGCTCCAACACCCCCCAGCCGCCGCCGGGGGCGACACCACACACCCCCGGTTGACGTCCCCCGAGGGGACACTGCGAGCGTGGCAGCGAGTAGCGTGTTACCCATGGCTCCGATCTCGACTCCGCAGACCCCCTTCGGGCGGGTCCTCACCGCCATGATCACGCCGTTTACGGCGGATGGCGCACTCGACCTCGACGGCGCGCAGCGGCTCGCCGTCCACCTGGTGGACGCAGGCAACGACGGCCTGATCATCAACGGCACCACCGGTGAGTCGCCGACCACCACCGACGCGGAGAAAAACGACCTCGTACGAGCCGTACTCGAAGCGGTCGGAGACCGCGCCCACGTCGTCGCCGGCATCGGCACCAACGACACCCGCCACACCCTGGAGCTCGCCCGCCAGGCCGAGCGCACCGGCGCCCACGGCCTGCTCGCGGTCACCCCGTACTACAGCAAGCCGCCGCAGGAGGGCCTCTACCGGCACTTCACGGCCATCGCGGACGCCACCGAGCTGCCGGTCATGCTCTACGACATCCCCGGCCGCAGTGGTGTCCCGATCAACACCGAAACCCTGGTCCGGCTGGCCGAGCACCCCCGTATCGTGGCCAACAAGGACGCCAAGGGCGACCTCGGCCGCGCCAGCTGGGCCATCGCGCAGAGCGGCCTGGCCTGGTACTCGGGCGACGACATGCTGAACCTGCCGCTCCTGTCCGTCGGCGCGGTCGGCTTCGTCTCCGTCGTCGGCCACGTGGTCAGCCCCGAGCTGCGCACCATGCTCGAGGCCCACCTGGGCGGAGACGTCCAGAAGGCCACCGAGATCCACCAGAAGCTGCTCCCCGTCTTCACCGGCATGTTCCGCACCCAGGGCGTCATCACGACCAAGGGCGCGCTGAACCTGCAGGGCCTGCCCGCGGGCCCGCTGCGGCTCCCGCTGATCGAGCTGACCGCCGAAGAGACGGCCCAGCTCAAGATCGATCTTGCCGCCGGCGGGGTACAGCTCTGACAACAGACTTCACAACTGAATAAGCAAGACCAAAACCGACAAAAGCAAGTGCACGAATGACATCCGCGCCACGTGCCTTCCGAGGTACGTGGCGTGTGTGGTGAGGAGATACTTTTGAGCCATCCGCATCCTGAACTCGGCGCGCCGCCGAAGCTCCCCAAGGGCGGCCTCCGGGTCACCCCCCTGGGCGGCCTCGGTGAGATCGGCCGCAACATGACCGTCTTCGAGTTCGACGGCCGCCTGCTGATCGTCGACTGCGGCGTTCTCTTCCCCGAAGAGGAGCAGCCGGGCATCGACCTGATCCTCCCGGACTTCACGTCCATCCGGGACCGCCTCGACGACATCGACGGCATCGTCCTCACGCACGGCCACGAGGACCACATCGGCGCCGTCCCCTACCTCCTCCGGGAGAAGCCGGACATCCCGCTGATCGGCTCCAAGCTGACGCTGGCCCTCATCGAGGCGAAGCTCCAGGAGCACCGCATCCGCCCCTACACCCTTGAGGTGAAGGAAGGCGAGCGCGAGAACCTCGGCCCCTTCGACTGCGAGTTCATCGCGGTCAACCACTCCATCCCGGACGCCCTGGCCGTGGCCATCCGCACCGGCGCCGGCATGGTCGTGTGCACCGGTGACTTCAAGATGGACCAGCTGCCGCTGGACAAGCGCCTCACCGACCTGCACGCCTTCGCGCGTCTGAGCGAAGAGGGCATCGACCTCCTCCTCTCGGACTCGACGAACGCCGAGGTCCCGGGCTTCGTCCCGCCCGAGCGCGAGATCTCCAACGTGTTGCGCACGGTCTTCGCGAACGCCCACAACCGGATCATCGTGGCCAGCTTCGCCAGCCACGTGCACCGCATCCAGCAGATCCTCGACGCCGCCCACGAGTACGGCCGCAGGGTCGCCTTCGTCGGCCGCTCGATGGTCCGCAACATGGGCATCGCGCGGGACCTGGGCTACCTGAAGGTCCCGGCCGGCCTCGTCGTGGACGTCAAGACCCTCGACGACCTGCCGGCCCACGAGGTCGTCCTGGTCTGCACGGGTTCCCAGGGCGAGCCGATGGCGGCCCTGTCCCGCATGGCCAACCGCGACCACCAGATCCGGATCGTCCCCGGCGACACCGTGATCCTGGCGTCGTCCCTGATCCCGGGCAACGAGAACGCGGTCTACCGCGTGATCAACGGCCTGACGCGCTGGGGCGCCAACGTCGTGCACAAGGGCAACGCCAAGGTGCACGTTTCCGGCCACGCCTCCGCGGGCGAGCTGCTGTACTTCTACAACATCTGCAAGCCGCGGAACCTGATGCCGGTCCACGGCGAGTGGCGCCACCTGCGCGCCAACGCCGAGCTCGGTGCCATGACGGGTGTCCCGAAGGACCGCATCGTCATCGCCGAGGACGGCGTGGTCGTCGACCTGATCGACGGCAAGGCCCGCATCTCCGGCAAGGTCCAGGCCGGCTACGTGTACGTGGACGGCCTCTCGGTCGGCGACGTCACGGAGGTCCACCTCAAGGACCGCCGGATCCTCGGAGACGAGGGCATCATCTCGGTCTACGTCGTGGTGGACAGCACCACGGGCAAGGTCGTCAGCGGCCCGAACATCCAGGCCCGCGGCTCCGGCATCGAGGACTCGTCCTTCGGTCCGGTCATCGCGAAGATCGAGGAAGCCATCGGCCGTGCCGCCGCCGACGGCGTCGCGGAGCCGCACCAGATCCAGCAGCTCATCCGCCGGACCATGGGCAAGTGGGTGTCGGACAGCTACCGCCGCCGCCCGATGATCCTCCCCGTCGTCGTCGAGGTCTGAGCCTCCCCGTAACGACGTCACTGGAGCGGGGCAACCGGATTTGCATCCGGGGGCCCCGCTCCAGTACGTTTACGTCTCCACCTCGCACGGCACCCCGGCACACACGTGTGCCCGGACGGGTCGATGCGGGCGGGTGGGAATCCAGGCCGGGGAAACCTGATAAAGTCTGGCTCGCCCGAAAGGGAAAGGCCTTCCAATGGCCATCCAATTCAAATCCAATCCGGAAACGGCGCGGAAATGATCTGGTAGAGTTGGAATCGCAGGAAAGGGAAAGCGCGAAAGTGCAGAACCTGGAAGGCGAAAAACCGCGGGACCGAGTCTGATAGAGTCGGAAACGCAAGAACGAAGAAAAGAACGAAGGAAGCGCCCGGAGGAAAGCCCGAGAGGGTGAGTACAAAGGAAGCGTCCGTTCCTTGAGAACTCAACAGCGTGCCAAAAATCAACGCCAAAAGTTGATACCCCGTCCATTTCGGTGGATGAGGTTCCTTTGA